>NZ_JBHYGG010000001.1:0-231665 GCF_051859125.1 Gemmata sp. | reverse complement strand
CGAAACAGCCGCGTAGGCCAGAAGAACTCGCACCCGCGGGACTATTTCGTGGGAGTAGCGCCCGCTTACCCCTTGCTCCCGAGCGGGATGACGCCGTTCCAGTCCGTCGGCGGGGTGCGGTTGTACTTGAGGATGAACTCGGTGAGCATGTCCTTGCCGCGGTCGTCGGGCGGCACCTGGTGCAGCAGCTTGTACGCCTCGTTCCAGTCCTCCGAGAGGAAGGCGTCCAGCGCCGTCTCGTAGGCCGCGACGTCCTCGTTGGAAAGCACCTGTTCCGGGCCGGCGGGCGGGATCAGTTCGGCCACCTCGATCGGCGTTTCGAGCCCGTACGGCTTCACCTTCGCCAGCCGCCGCACCCGGGCCACGTCCGGGGACGTGTGCGCCCGAACGGCCGCGGCCGTCGCCTCGTCGATCAGGATCGGCACCCGCAGCAACTTGGTCATGTCCTGGAGCCGCGACGCGAGGTTGACCACCGGGCCGAACACGGTGATCTTCACCTGCTCGGGCGGCCCGATGCCGCCGGCCACCGCCCGGCCCGACGCGATGCCGATGCCCACGCGGAACCCCGAGAGCGGGTGCTTCGGGTCGCGGGCGATCCCCTCGAACGCGGCCCGGATGCCCAGCGCCGCCCGGCACGCGTCCTCGGCCTTGCCGGGGTGCGACAGCGGCCAGCCCCAGAACCCCAGGGCCGCGTCGCCGAGGAAGTCGGCGATCGCCCCGCGGTACTGGAGGATGTTCTGGGTCATCACCCCGAGGGCGGTGCTGACGCGGTTCAGAACGGCGAGCAGGTCGTCGGCCTCCTCGACGGTCCTCGAGAACCCGCGGAGGTCGCAGAACAGCACGGTGATGTCGGTCTCCCGCGGCTCCAGGGCCCGCGGCCCCTCGTGCCCCGAGAGCAGGCTCATCACGCCCGGGGAGAAGAACCGGCGGAACACGCCCTGCCGCTCGCGGAACACCTGCACCTGGCGGAGCGCGCCGAGAATGTCCGCGACGAGTTCGGCGAACTTCAGGTCGTCCCGGAGCTCGTTCCCGTCCCACGGGGCCAGCAGCGTCTGCGCGTCGACCCCGTCGAACCCGCCCGCGACGTAGATCCCCCACCCGGGGCACCCCTCGCCGTGGACCGGGGTGCAGAACGCCCAGTCGATCCCGCCCCGCATGGTGAACGGCTCGGCCGCGCGCGGGGCCTCCTGCTGGCGGCTCCAGACGTGCAGGACCGTCTGCTTCTGGCGGTCGCACGCCTCCACGATCAGGCGGCGGCTCGGCTCGAACGCACCCTCGGCGACGAACCGGCGGTCCCAGTGCAGCACCTTCACGGTCGCGGCCGACGCGGGCACCGGCGGATCCCCGGCCGCGCCGCCGGCCCGTGCGGTCACGAGCGCCACCGCGTCGGCGCGGCGGACCCCGGCGAGGAGCATGTCGGTGAGCCGCGCGAACAGGTCGGTGTCGTCGGTGGCGCTGGAGATGACGTCCGGGAGCTTGCTGAGCACGTCGAGGCGGTGCGGGGCGTCGCGGAACGCCATCCCGTCGAGTTCGTGGTGCATCACGGTTCGGGACTCGACCAGGACCCGGTCCCCGTACCCGCTGCCCGTGGGCGAGAACGTCCGGGTCGAGGGGTTCGCGAGCGTGAACACGGTGCGGCCGATGACGAACGCCTCGCCCGGCTCCAGCTCGAACGCCTCCACCGGCTTGCCGCCGCGGAACACGGGGTTCGCCGCGGCCGCGACGCGCCGGCCCTTGAGCCGCTCGCCGTCGAGGAACACCTCGACGTGCCGGCGGCCGAGGAACGGCTCCCACGGCACCGCCCACGCGCCCGCCTCGCGGCCGATGACGACGGTGCCGGCGCCCGGCAGCGGCCGCCGCCACGACTCGGTCGAGTTCGGGCCCTGTGCGATGAGGATCATGCCGCGGTCACTCCGGCTTGGGCGGTGAGGCCAGGGTCGCGCCGGGGTCGCGGTCCGGGGTCGGGCCGCTCGGGTTCACGCTCGAGCGCGACGACCCGACCGTTTGCGTGCCGCCCCCCACGCCGGTCCCGGTGCCCGTCGGGAGCCCGGCCCACCGCCGGAGCAGCCGCGTCATCCGCGACTTCGGCGACGCGTCCAGCACCGAGACCGTCCCGGCCCACATCAGGACGATAATGAGGAGCAGGAACGCGGCCGCCACGGCCCCGCCGCGGCGCAGGTGCCACTGTAGCGCCGTGACCGGCTGCAGCACCTCGTCCTTCCGCTCCTGAACGAGGATCACCCACCCGGTGTCGACCGGGTGCCCGTCCTCGGGCCGCACGAGGACGTGCTCGACCGACGCGAGCCAGGTGCCGCCGAAGGCGCCGCCGACCGGGTCGCGGTACTCGTCGTCCTCGGGGAACTCGGCGGCCCCCGAGTCGGCCCAGCGGACCACGGCGTCGCAGTACACCGGCCGCAGCGCGGCCCCTTCGGGGAGGTCCTGGAGGTACGGGTGCCGAACGATCAGGCCCCGCCGCCCGGTCGCGTCGGGCCGGGTGTCGATGAGCACCGCGAACCGCTCCCGCGACCCGGCCACCTGGGTGCGGCCCCGCAGGTCGGTGGCGATCCCGACCACGCCGACCGGCCGGCGGCCGCCGGCCGCCGGGTCGTCCCACACCGGGACGCTGTACGCGACCGACCAGATCGGCCCGCTCCCCTCGCGGCTCCGCTGGTACACCATCGAGCGGTGCGGGGCGGTGATGATCGCCCGGGCCGGCCCGTCCTTCTCGTCCAGTTCGCGGCCCTGGCCGTGGTAGTAGTCGCGGTACCCGCGGTACACGTTCCGCCCCGGTCCGTAGGGCGGGTCGGAGCCCCGCTGGAACCCGAGGAAGTCGGTCGCGAACCAGACCGCGGACCGGTTCGCCTCGTCGAACTGCCGGTCGGACCGGGCCCGCCGGGCCGCGAGGGCCGCGTCGAGTTCGGCGCTCGCCTTCGGGTCGGCCCCGAGCCGGTCGCCGCGGGCCAGCAGCTCGCGGATCACCGGGTCGCGGCCGGCCGCTTCGAGCTGCGCCCACCGGAACTGGACCTGCATCCCGAGCTGCCGGGCCTCGGTCCGGGCCGCGAACTGGTTCCCCTCCAGCGCCCGCCCGATGACCCCGTTGCGGGCGGTGCTGACCGCCATGTGGAACACGTACCACCCCATCGCGGTCAGCATCAGCATGAGGAGCAGGAAGCCGACGCCGGAGAACAGGAGGATCGGCTGGCGGACCCGCCGCAGTTGCCAGGCGTCGAGTGCGGAGACGACCTCCTGGGGGTTGTGGAACCGCTTCGCCGGGCTCGTCTCCAGGCACCGGTCGATGATCCCCGCGAGTTCGGCGTTCACCCCGGGCACCTTGCGGTGGCCCTGCGGCTTCGGCGCGTGGAGGATCAGCTTCCGGTACGCGGTGAGCTGCGCCTCCAGGTTCCCGTTCGACAGCGGCTTGCTCTGGTAGTGGGGCGGCTGGCCAGTCAGCATCCGGTACACCACCGCCCCGAGGGCGTACACGTCCCACCGGGCGTCCGGCGCGGCCGACAGGTCGGCCTGCTCGGGGGCCATGTAGAACAGCGTCCCGAGGGCCGGCGACATCTCGTTCGTGAGCCGGGACTGGCCGAAGTCCGCGAGCCGGGGCCGCCGGTCCTGGTCGAGGAGGATGTTCGCCGGCTTCAGGTCGCAGTGGAGGATGCCCTTGTCGTGCGCGTGGACGAGGGCGATCGCGACCTCGCGGAAGTACGTGACCGCGTCGTGGACCGAGACGGGCCCGTCGCGGAGCAGGTCCTCGAGCGACCCGTGCTCCATGAACTCCATGACGTAGTACGGCGGGTCCGACTCCCACCCGACCTCGAACAGTTGCACCACGTACCGGTCGGAGAACAGGTACCGGAGCTTCTCGACCTCGCGGGCCAGGGACGCCCAGTCGAGGCCGCCCCGCCGGGTGTAGAACTTGATCGCGACCTTCCGCCCGCTGTTCCGGTTGACCGCGACCCACACCTCGCCGTACGCCCCGCTGCCGAGGTACTGCTCCTGCTCGTACCCCGGGACCTTCGCGGGCGGGCGCGCGCCCCGGAGGCTCAGGTCGCGCGAGGCCGAGCGGTCCTGCTCGCCCATCAGAGGAGTGTGCTCGCCGTCCGTCACGCCGCCTCCGTGCCAGGTGGGTGGGTCATGTTACGAACCGCGCCGGCCGGAGTCCTTGCGCGGCCCCGGCAGGATACCCGATCCGGGGCCGCGGTAGAAACGCATTCGGCCGCCCCGCTACCCGGCCGCGGGCTCCTGCTGCGTCATGCAGTGCAGGGTGCCGAGCCCCCAGACCAGGTCGACGCAGTGGATGCCGACCACCTCGCGGCCCGGGAACAGTTCGGCGAGGGTGCCCAGCGCCACGCGGTCGGCCGGGTCGTTGAACGTGGGGACGATCACCACGCCGTTGGCGATGTAGAAGTTCGCGTAACTCGCCGGGAGCCGCACCCCGTCGAACACGACCGGCCGCGGCATCGGGAGCGGGACGACTTCCAGCTTCCGGCCCCGGGCGTCCGTCGCCGACCGGAGCCGGTCGAGGTTCACCTGGAGCAGCTCGTAGTTCTCGTCCCCGCTGTTGCGCTCGACCACGGTGACGACGGTCCCCGGGTTCACGAACCGGGCGAGGTCGTCGACGTGCCCGTGCGTGTCGTCGCCAACGATGCCGCGGTCGAGCCAGACGGTGTTCTTCACCCCGAGGTACTCGGCGAACGCCCGCTCGTAGTCGGCCCGCGCCATCGGCGGGTTCCGCTGCTGCGTCGTGCTCAGCAGGCACTCCTCGGTCGTGAGGATCGTACCGGCCCCGTTCACGTCGATGCTCCCGCCCTCCAGCACGATCCGGTGCCCGCCGTGGTGCGGCTGCCAGCGGGGGAGGGCACGCAGGCCCGCCACGAACCCGGGGAGCCGGTCGTCGAGGGTCCAGTCCGGGTACTTCGCCCAGGCGTTGAAGTGCCAGTCGAGGACGCCGCGGTCGCCGGCCGGGTTCTTGACGAAGATCGGCCCCGAGTCGCGGACCCACGACCGGTCGGTCGGGAGCTCGTGGAGCACGACCCGCGACGGGTCCGCGTGCGCGTCGGTCAGCGTCTTGGCGACGGCGTCGCGCGCGCCGGCCGGCACGACCAGGTTCACCTCCTCGTGCCGGCTCAGGGTGCGGACGATCTCGGCGTACACCCACGGGACGACGGCGAACTTGCCGGGCCAGTCGGACTCGCGGTGCGGCCAGGCGAGCCAGGTCGCGGCGTGCGGCTCGAACTCCGCGGGCATGCGGAGGCCGGCCGGGGCGGGGGGCGGGGTCGGTGCGGGGAGTGGATTCATCGTGAGTGTCGGAGTGTTCCGGGGTCCGTGCGGGGCGGCGCAGAATTACGGTGCGTTGACGCGGCCACGTTCAAATGCTAGGTTATGAAACACCGTCGCCCCGCGAGGCGGACCGAACCCAATATGTCTCCCCCCCAAGATACTCTGCCGGTGTCCCGCGAACGCGCCATCCTCGACCAGTGCCAGCAGGCAATCGGGTACCGCTTTCGCCGGCCCGAGCTGTTGCGGGCGGCCCTGACGCACACGTCCGGGGCTAACACCCGGGCCGCGTCGAACGAGCGGCTCGAGTTCCTGGGCGACAGCGTCCTCGGCCTGGTAGCCTGCGAGCAACTGTTCCACCAGTTCCCGGACTACCAGGAGGGCGACCTCACCAAGGTGAAGTCGGTGGTGGTCAGCCGCAAGACGTGCGCCAAGTTTAGCCAGGAGATCGGCCTCGGCGAGTTCCTGTTCCTGGGCAAGGGGGTCAGCCACTACGGCGAGATCCCCTCAAACATGTTGGCGGACGTCTTCGAGTCGCTCATCGCGGCCATCTTCCTCGACGGCGGGTGGGACGAGGCCAAGGCGTTCATCCTCCGGTTCATCACCCCCGAGCTGGAACTCGTCGGCCGCGACGCGGTGAACGCCAACTCGAAGTCGCAGCTCCAGCAGGTGGTGCAGCGGGAGTACGGCGACACCCCGCGGTACTACGTCCTCGACGAGCAGGGGCCGGACCACGACAAGTGCTTCAAGGTGGCCGCGCAGGTCGGCGAGCACCGGTTCCCGGCCGCGTGGGGCCGCACCAAGAAGGACGCCGAACTCAAGGCCGCCATCAACGCCCTGGCCGACATCAACGGCGACCCGCTCCCGTACCCCGTCGGATGACCCGCACCCCACCCACCGCCGTCATGGCAATGCCGCCCTACACGGTGATGTGCTACCGGCCCGGGTGCCCGAGCCCCGCGGCGTACAAGATCGCCGCCCGGTGGACCGACGGGCTGACCCACGAACTCAAGACGTACTCCCTGTGCTGCGAGGGGTGCCTCCCGACATTGTACCGGGGCGCGCTCGCGAAGCGGGCCGCGTGCCGCCTCGCGCCCGGCGAGAAGCTGGAAGAACCGGGCGTTTACGACCTGACCCGCGGCAACCGCGACAAGCAACTCAAGCGCCGCCCCGAACTCGAGAAGGCGGCGAGGACCGACCCGGGGTAGCGCCGAGCGTTCGAGCCGGGGGGCTCACTTCGGCAGGCGGATCACGAACACGCCGGCGTCGGTGACCGCGGCGAGGTGGCGGTTGTCGGGGGCGAACCCGGCCGCCGGGACGTGCGCGTCGTACTTGAACTCGTGCTTCTTCTTCCCGTCCCGCGTCCAGACCGCCACCCGGTCCTCGGTCCGCGAGTGGGCGAGCACCCCGGCGATCATCGACCCGTCGGCCGAGAAGTTCGCCCCCAGGATGACGCGCTTGTCGGTCTCCAGGTCCACGGGGTCGTCGAACTTGCCGTCCTTGAGGGTCCACACGGCCCCGGTGCCGCGCGACCCGGCCAGCACGATTGACTTGCCGTCGGGCGAGAAGTTCACGCCGATCGCCGGGGCCGGCAACTTCACGACCTCACCCGCCTTGGGCTTGTCGCTCGTCGCGTCCCACACCCGGAACTGCTTCTCCTCGGCGCTGACGGAGACGAGCACCGTCCCGTCGGGGGAGTACGCCACGCCGCGGACCTCGTCCTTGTGGTCGGGGACGCTCGCGAGGAGCGCCGGCTTCGCCTTGCTGATGTCCCAGACCTTCAGCAACTTGTCGCGGCCGCCGGTGGCGATCTTTTTGCCGTCCGGGTGCGCCGCCAGCGCCCACACCGGGCCGTCCTTGTGTGCCGAGAACGCCGCCTTCACCACGAGTACCTTCGTGTCCGCCTTGTCGAAGACGCGCACGTTCCCGCTCGCGTCGCCGGCGAGGAGCAACTTCCCCTCGGGCGGGAACGCGAGGCACACGACCGAGTCGGGCTGCTTGAAGCTCCAGTTGAGCTTCGGCCCCTCGGTCGCCCACACGCGGATGATCTGGTCCGGCCCGGAGATCGCGAGGAACTTGCCGTCGCCGCGGAACGCGAAGCAATCGACGCGGTCGACCTTCTGCGACAGGTTGACGATCGCCTCCGGGGGCGTTCCCTTGGGCGGCCGAATCGCGGGGGGCAGCTTTGCGGGGTCGATCTTGTCGAGCGGCGAGGCGTCCTGAGCGACCGAGATCCCGACAGCGGCGACGAGGAGGCCAACCGCCCCACAGAACCGAATCATGCGAGTCCCCACGCAGGTGAGTGTTTGGTCGCGGCGCAATGCAATTCAGGTGCCGGGGCCATGATATGGGGCCGGCCCGGCGTTCGCGTGACCACCGGTGGGGGGCGTGGTCAGCAGTTGCCCGCGAGTGGCCACCCGGCGCCCGCTACTGGATCTTCTCGATCTTGCACTTCGGGAGCGCCCGCTGAAGGCCGTTCACCCCTTCGACGGTGCCCATGATGGCGATCAGGTCGAGTGACGTGAGGCTCTTCACGGCGCCGAGTTCTCGCAGCCCGGCGTCCGAAACGTGCGTGGCGCGCAGGTCCATCGTCGTGAGGCTCTTGAGCGGGGCCAGGGCGCGGAACCCGGACCCGGTGACCTTCGTACCCCGGAGCGACAGCGTGGTGAGGTTCTTGAGGGGGACCAGCTCCTTGACCCCCGCGTCGGTGACCTGGGTGTAGGCGAGGTTCAGCACCGCGAGCCGCTTGAGCCCGGCCAGTTCCTTCAACTCGGCGTCGGCGACGGGCTTGAAGCTCAGGTCGACCTCGGTGACCGCGTTCCCGTCGCCGCGCTTGACCTTCCCTTTCATCCCCGCGACGAACGCGACCGCCTTGTCCTGAGCCGCGGCCTCGGCCGGGTCGAGGTCGGGCGTGGTCGTTCCGCCGTCGGAGCCCGTGCCGTTCTGCTTCGCGTCGGCGGGCGGCTTCGGTGGGGCGGTTTCACCGGACCGGGAGCACCCGACGAGGGCCAGTCCCAGGGCGAGGGCGGGAAGGAGGCGGGACATGGGTCGTACCCCTGGGACGAACGCGGGCCGGGAGATGCGACGATGCTACCCCCCGCGTCCGCGCGTGACAACGGCCCCGTGAGTTGGCTGTTACGCAACGGGTCGTGGGTTGGTTGCTCCGAGAAGGTAGGTCATACCGAATCGCGTGGATCAGTTGCCTTTGGTGGGGCAGGCATTCTTGCCTGCCTCCGGACGCGACTGGAGGCAGGCAAGAATGCCTGCCCCACCAGATCGAAACGAATACATGAGATTCGGTGTCACTCGCTCCGCGAGTGACACCGGGCGCGACGTCGATGCGCCGGGGCGCGACTCGCGGAGCGAGTCGCCTACTTTCCCCACGTCCACGAGCGACACGGACCTGCGGACCCACTCACGCAGCGGTTGGACTTGAGCCGCTCGCACGTTCTGACTATCCCGCCGCTTCTCGGACCCGGGGACTGTCGTGCGGAACCACCTCATCGCGTGCGTAGCGGTCGCGCTGCTCGCCAGCAGCGGTGTTCGCGCGCAGGAGCGCTCCGACCCGCCCGCGAAGGCAGAGGAGCCTTCCGCGAACGCAGAACCTTCCCCCAGTGAACCGCCCGGTCGGGAGGCCGCGGAGCGGCTCCGCGAGGCGTCCGATGGGTGGCCGGTCAAGGTGCGGTTCAACGACGGGTTCGCGCTCACCTCGCTCGACGACCAGTTCGAGCTGCGGCTCCGGCTACTCGCCCAGAACGACGCGAAGCTGTTCACCCCGACCGACCAGCAACCGGCCCGCAGCGGCATGTACATCCCGCGGTTCCGGGTCTACTTCGAGGGCCAGCTCACCGACCCGTTCCAGTACGAACTGTCGGTCCAGCGGAGCGTCGAGGGGGCGTTCGACGTTCTTGATGCGAACGTCAACGTGCGGTTCGCCAAGCAGTTCCAGGTCCGGTTCGGCCGCGGGCTCGTGCCGTACAGCTACGACTGGTACGACCACCTCGAACAGTACTTCATCGCGCCCGAGCGCGGCCTGTTCGCGCTCAACCTGGGCCTCTCGCGGCAGTCCGGGATCATGGCGTGGGGCGAGGTGTGGGACGAGCGGGTGCGGTACGCCGTGGGCGGGTTCACCGGTCAACTCGCGGGCCTGGCCGACGTGAACAACAGCCGCGACGCCGTCGGCTACCTCAACGTCCGCCCGTTCCTCAAGAGCGCGTCGGTGCCCGCCCTGCGGGGGCTGTACTTCGGCGGCTCGATCGGGCTCGGCACGCAGGCTTATGAGGCCGAATTGCTGCCGGTGCGGACGTCGATCCAGACCTCGGAGAACGACGAGGCCGCGAGTTCGGCGTCGAGTGTGTTTCTCGATTACAACGAGGGCGTTGTCGCGTCCGGAGCCAGACGGCAGGGGGCACTCCACGCCGGGTGGTACGGGTTGGGGTTCTCGGTGGAGTCGGAGGCGTACCTCGGTCAGTTCGGGGTCACGCGGCCGGAGACGGGCGTCTCGGCGCTCATCCCGGTGACCGGGTACAACGTCACAGTGGGGTACTTCCTGACCGGCGAGGAGGTGCTCGGCCGCGGCCCGGTGGACCCTCGGCGACCGTTCACCGCCCGCCGCGGCACCGGCCCCGGCGCGTTCGAGCCGTTCGTGCGGTACAGCGAACTGGACTACAGCCGGAAGGTGTTCACGAACGGGTTCGCGGACCCGGACAAGTGGACCCGCAACGCCGGCGTCACCGACCTGGGCGTGAACTGGTACTGGAACCGGTACATCAAGTGGACGTTCGACTGGCAGCACGCCTCGTTCGGCTCGCCGGTGCTCGTCAACGAGTCCAAGGGCAAGTACGCCACCAGCCTCGACCTCTTCTGGCTGCGGTGCCAGGTGTATTACTGATTCGCGGTGTCCAATTTCGGGGACATCCCGCGAAATAACCATGACACCCGATTCGCGGCCGCGCAGAATACAGGTCCGGCCCACTCTCGCACGGCCGTACCGCTGCCACCCAGGACACTCCTCATGACCCACCCCACCTCACGTCGGGCGTTCCTCCAGACGTCCGCGGCCTCCACCGTCGCCGCCGGCATGGTCCTCCCCGGGGCGTTCGCCGCGGGTAACGAAGCTCCCCTCCGCATCGGCCTCGTCGGGTGCGGCGGCCGCGGCACCGGGGCCGCCCGCGAGGCGCTCCGGGCCGACCCGAACGTCAAGCTCGTCGCCATGTGCGACGCCTTCGCCGACCGGCTCCAGGAGAGCCTCGGGAACCTCAAGAAGATCAAGGACATCGCCGCCAAGATCGACGTCGCCCCGGACCGCTGCTTCGACGGGTTCGACGGGTACAAGAAGCTCCTCGAACACGTCGACGTCGTGCTGCTGACCACGCCCCCGGGGTTCCGGCCGCTGCACCTGCGGGCCGCCGTCGAGGCCGGGAAGCACGTGTTCTGCGAGAAGCCGGTCGCCGTCGACGCGCCGGGCGTGCGGTCGGTGATCGAGAGCGCCAAGCTCGCGAAGCAGAAGGGCACCGGGCTGTGCTCGGGGTACTGCTTCCGGTACGACGCGGCCAAGCGGGAAACGGTGAAGCGGGTCCACGACGGCGCGATCGGCGACGTGGTCGCGATGAACATCACCTACCACACCGGCCCGCTCTGGGACCGCGGCGGGCCGGACAAGTTCGACTCGATGGAGTACCAGATGCGGAACTGGTACTACTTCTCGTGGCTCTCCGGCGACTTCATCGTCGAGCAGCACTGCCACAACTTCGACAAGGCGAACTGGGTGCTCAAGGGAGCGGTGCCGATCTCGGCGACCGGCGTCGGCGGGCGACAGATCCGCACCGCCCCGCGGTTCGGGAACATTTACGACCACTTCGCCTGCACCCTGGAGTTCCCGGGCGGGGTCAAGCTGTTCAGCGCGTGCCGCCAGATGCCCGGGTGCAGCAGCGACGTGAACGACCACGTCATGGGCACGAAGGGTCAGGCGCAGTTGATGAAGCACACCGTGTCGCCGACGGGCGGCGAGGCGTGGGAGTTCGCCGGCAACGCCAAGGACATGTACCAGGTCGAGCACGACGAGCTGTTCGCGAGCATCCGGGCCGGCAAGCCGATCAACGACGGCGAGTCCGCGGCCCACAGCTCCGCGATGGCGATCTTCGCCCGCGAGGCCGCGTACTCGGGCCAGCGGATCACCTGGAAGCAGTTCATCAACTCCGAGAAGTCGCTCGCCCCGAAGGAGTACGCCTGGGTCGCCAACCCGGTGCAGGCGACCCCGACCCCGGGAACCTACAAGATCGCCTGATCGCAACGCGCAGTGCGAAATGCGGAGTGCGGAATGAGGCCCGGCCCGGGCTCCCCTCTCTGGTTCCGCGCTCCGCACTTCGCACTCCGCATTCTCCTGTGAGGTGACCCCATGAACGGACCCATCGGCCGCCGCGACTTCCTCCGCACCACCGCCGCGGTCACCGCCGCCGCCATGACCGGCGCGCCCCTGTTCGCCGCCGACGACAAGAAGCCCAAGCTCAAGAAGGCCGTGAAGTACGGGATGATCGGCCTCAAGGGCACGCACCAGGAGCGGCTCGAACTCGCCAAGAAATGCGGGTTTCTCGGCGTCGAGATCGACAGCCCCGGCACCGCGAACCTCGACGAGCTGGCGAAGGCCAGCAAGGACACCGGCGTCGCGGTCCACGGGGTGGTCGACTCGGTCCACTGGCGCGACACGCTCTCCTCGCCGGACGAGAAGGTGCGGGCCAAGGGGCTCGACGCGCTCATCGGCGCGCTCAAGGACGCCAAGACCGTCGGGGCCGACACGGTCCTGCTCGTCCCCGGCGTCGTGAACAAGGACGTGTCCTACGAGCAGTGCTGGGAGCGGTCGCGGGCAGAGGTGGCGAAGGCGCTGCCGACCGCCGAGAAGCTCGGCGTGAAGATCGCCATCGAGGTGGTCTGGAACAACTTCATCACCAAGCCCGAGCAGCTCGTCGAGTACGTCGACAGCTTCAAGAGCGAATGGGTCGGGGCGTACTTCGACATCTCGAACATGATCAAGTACGGCGTGCCGCCCGCGGAGTGGATCCGCAAGCTCGGCACCAAGCGGCTCCTGAAGATCGACTTCAAGGGGTTCAGCAAGGCGAGGCAGTGGGTGGCCATCGGCGAGGGCGACGAGGACTGGCCTGAGGTGCTCAAGGCGCTCGCCGAGGTCGGCTACACCGGCTGGGCCACGGCCGAGGTCGGTGGTGGCGGCGAGGAGCACCTCAAGAAGATCTCGGCCCAGATGGACAAGGTACTCGGCCTCTGATCCGAACCGTTCACGCGCACGCACGCGGCGGGGGTAACCTCGCCGCGTGCGTTGACGGGCATTCGCGTCACAGCAGAACTTTGCAAAAATTCGCCGCACGTGTCCGCCTCGCGCCGCGAAATGTCCTACTCATTGTGTAGCCCGCCCGAACGCCCTCTCGCCTGACCGCCCCGCCCCGAAGCGCCCCGACCGATCAATAATTCGCCGCCATCCCTGAGCACCAGCGCAAGGTGGATTGCGTTTACCGTCCGCTCTCGCGAGGAGCGCGGCGCGGGTCCCGTGTGCCCACCGCGGCCCTGTACAAGTCTACGGATGGTTCGCCTTCATCCGGCCCCCAGCGGTGGTCCCGCCGCGGGGGTTCAACTACGCTTGCCCTTCAAGAAACCCGCGGATGGCAATCCGCGGGTTTCTTGCGTATCCTGGGGCCACCACACCTTTCCCCGGGAGACCACCCCGTGCCCACCGACCGCCGCACCTTTCTCGCCTCGTCCGCCCTCGCCACCGCCGGCCTGCTCACCGAAACGAGCCGCGGGTTCGCCGCCAACGACGTGTTGCAGGTCGGCCTCATCGGCACCGGCGGCCGCTGCCGGCAGCTCGTGAAGTCGTTCGCCGGGCTCCCGAACGTGAAAATCACCGCCGTGTGCGACGTCTGGGACCAGAACCTCGCCGAGGGGCAGAAGGTCGCCGACCCGAAGGCGTTCGCGACCAAGCAGTACGAGGAACTGCTCGCCCGCAAGGACGTGGACGCGGTCCTCATCGGCTCGCCCGACCACTGGCACGTTCCGCTCACGATCGACGCGTGCCGGGCCGGGAAGGACGTGTACGTCGAGAAGCCGCTGACGCACGACCTGAGCGAGGGCAAGGCCGTCATCGCGGCGCAGAACGAGACGAAGCGCGTCGTGCAGGTCGGCACCCAGCAGCGGAGCATGACGCACATTCTCAAGGTGTACGAGTTGCTGAAGGCCGGCTCGATCGGGAAGGTTCACAAGGTCCACTGCACCTGGAACCGCAACGCCGCACGGGCCGGGCGGTTCAAGGACGGGATCGACCCGAAGACGGTGGACTGGAAGCGGTTCCTCGGAACCGCGAAGGCCCAAGACTTCGACCCGTACCGGTTCCGGCAGTGGCGGTGGTTCTGGGACTTCGGCGGCGGCATCTTCACCGACCTCATGGTCCACTGGATCGACGTCGTCCACTGGTTCCTCGACCTCGACCACCCGGCGACGGCGCACAGCATCGGCGACTTCTACTCCGCGAAGGACGTGTGGGAGACCCCCGACACGGTGCAGACGCTCCTCCGCTACCCGGACAAGGACGTGCAGGTGTACTTCGAGGGGACGTTCAGCAACAACCGCAACGGGTCGATGCTCGAGTTCATGGGCACCGAGGGCACGCTGTACGTCGACCGCGGGCGGTACGAGATCATGCCGGACCGCGACAAGAAGAAGCCCGAACCGAGTGCCCTCATCCTGGGGACGGACCAGCGCAAGGGGCTCGACTTCTACGACAAGCCGGACGGCGAGTTGCTGCACCTGCTGAACTGGGTCGAGTGCGTCCGCGACCGGTCGAAGAAGGTGAACTGCCCGGTCGAGGCCGGCGTCGGCTCCGCGAGCGCCGCGCACCTGGCGAACCAGTCGCTCCGCACCGGCCAGGTCGCGACCTGGAAGGCGTGACGCGGCGTCGCGAGTTGACTCCGGTCGCGCTCCCGGCCCACCCCGTTCGCCCACCCTCCGTACCCCGAGAAGGCCCCATGAGTATGCTGCTGAACCTGTCGATGCTGGGAGCCGAGGAGCGCGAGATGCTCCGCCGCGGGTGGGGCACGTTCGTCGCGATGGGCGTGCTGTTCGCGCTGCTCGGCGTCGCGGGGCTCGTTTATGCCGGCCTCGCGACGCTCGTGACGGTGATCTTCGTCGGGTGGATCTTCGCCGTCGCGGGGTTCGCCGGCGTGCTGCACGCCGTGTTCCGCAAGGGGTGGTCCGGGTTCGTGCTCGACCTCCTCGCGGGCCTCGTCACCGGGATCGCCGGCGTGTTCATCATCCTCCACCCCGCGGAGGGCGCGTCGGTGCTCACCGCTGTCGTCGGGGTGATGTTCCTCGTCGGCGGGATCTTCCGGCTCGGGGCGGGCGTCGCGCTCAGGAACCCCTACGCCGGCTGGTTCGTGTTCCACGGCATCATCTCGCTGTTGCTCGGCCTGATGATCCTCGTCGAGTGGCCGTACACCGCCGTATGGGTCATCGGCACGCTCGTGTCGATCGACCTGCTCCTCGACGGGCTGCGGCTCATCTCGTTCGGGCTGGCCGTGAAGAGCGGGGTGCCCGCCGAGCCGCTCGCACCGCCGGCCGCCTGAGCCCTTCCAATGTGACACCGGGCGGGCGTAGAATGCGGCAGACGCCGCACGTCCCCTGCGCCCGCTCCCAGGTGTCACATGGCCCTTCTTCTCCCCCCGGTCCGGGGCCGGCTCGCGATCGCCGGTGAGTGGTCCCCGCCCCGCGACGACTTCCAGAGCCTCAGCCCCGCGGACCTCTCGCAGGTCGTCGGCGCGTTCCCGGTCGCGACCACGGCGGAGGTGAACGCGGCGGTCGGTGCCGCACGCGCCGCGTTCCCGGGATGGCGGCGAACGAGCCGCGTCGTGCGGGCCGAGTGCTTCGACCGGCTCGCGCAGCTCATCAAGCGCGACACCGACGCGCTCGCGGAACTGATGGCCCGCGAGTGCGGCAAGAACGTCACCGAGTGCCGCGCCGAGGTGGTCGAGGGGCTGCACATGGTGCAGTACGTCTTCGGCACCGGCCGCATGCCCTACGGCGAGGTGCTCGCCAGTGAGATCGCCGAGAAGGACGTGCTCGTGCGGCGGAAGCCGTGGGGGGTCGTCGCCGTCATCACCCCGTGGAACTTCCCGTTCGCGGTGCCGCTGTGGATGCTTGGGCCGTCGCTGCTCGAAGGCAACACCTGCGTGTTCAAGCCGAGCGAGGACACGCCCGCGGTCGGGCAGCGGCTCGTGGAGTTGTTCGCCGAGGCCGGGTTCCCCGGGGGCACGCTGAACCTCGTTCACGGGGCCGGGGAGACGGGCGAGGCGCTCGTGCGGAACCCCGGCGTGAACGTGGTCTGCTTCACCGGCAGCTACGACGTCGGCCGACACATTCAGGAGGTGTCGGCGGGGATGCACGACCGCACCGTCGCGGCCGAGATGGGTGGGAAGAACGCGGTGATCGTGTGCGAGGACGCACTTCTCGACCTCGCCGTCACCGCCGGCATCCTGAGCGCGTTCAAGACGACCGGGCAGCGGTGCGTGTCGGCCAGCCGCGTCCTCGTCCACGAGTCGCTGATCGACCGCTACCAAACGGCGTTCGTCGAGACCGCGAAGCGCCTGCGGTTCGGCGATCCGCTCGACCCGAAGAACTTCGCGGGGCCGGTCATCCACCGCGAGTCGGTCGAGAAGATCCTGCGCTACAACGCGCTCGCGAGGGAAGAGGGCGCGACGGTCCTACTCGACGAGGGCGAGACCGCCCCGGCGGGTGCGAAGGGCTGCTACCTCTCGCCGTTCGTGTACCGCACCGAACCTCGACCGGGGATGCGTGTCATCCGCGAGGAGGTGTTCGGGCCGCACGTCGCGCTGGTCCCGTTTCGCACCGACGATGACGCCGCTCGCATCGCCAACGACACCGAGTACGGCCTGTCGATGGCGGTCATCACCGAGAGCTACCGGCGGATGCGGTTCTTCCGCGACGAGTGCGACTACGGCATGGGGTACGTCAACCTGCCGTGCATCGGTGCGGAGGTCCACCTCCCGTTCGGCGGCGTGAAGAAGAGCGGCAACGGCCACCCGTCGGCCGCGGCGCTGGTGGAAGCCGTGACGCACCGCACCGCTTGGACCGTGAACCACGGCACCGACATCAAGATGGCCCAGGGGCTAACGACCGCGATCGACGGCGGCCCGGCGTGAGTCGTTGCTGGAGTCAAGTATGTCAATGATCTGCCGCGTCTGTATCGGCTACTTCGATCCACTTGAGGTCGCTTTTCGTCCGCGGGTCATTCACCAACCTATCACGCAGGAGCAGTTGGCACGGCTTGAACAATTGTGCCGTGACGTGTTCTCACTCGACATGAGGTTGGCCGAGTACCTTCATGACGGTGGATATCTGGAATTCGTCTCCGGAAATGTCGGTGAGGCGGTGTACCAAGTGAGTGCCATCGGCTGGGAGGCATTCAGAATGACCTCGATGGACTGCGCTCACCACGCTGTTTTGTTTTCGAACTCAGCGGATATCCCGCAGTGGTGCGACAGCCAATCCGTGTTCCACCGACAGTTAATCGAAACTGTGCAGAATCACCTGCGCCGCGTGAATGGAGATCGACCAACAAGCATCTCGTGAGGACTCTCCCATGTGGCTCTTCGACGACCGAACGGTTCCCGACGTTCGCACCGCTCTCCCGGGGCCGAACGGTGCGGAGATGCTCACCCGCGACAAGCTCTACGTGTCGCCGTCGTACACGCCGGTGTACCCGCTGTTCGTCGAGCGCGGCAGCGGGGCCGTCATCGAGGACGTGGACGGCAACCTGTTCCTCGACTTCACCGCTGGGATCGCCGTCACGAACACCGGCCACTGCCACCCGGAGGTCGTCGCCGCGATCAAGGACCAGTCCGAGAAGCTGCTCCACATGAGCGGCACCGACTTCTACTACCGCCCGCAGATCGACCTCGCCGAGCGGCTCGCCCGGGTCGCGCCGGGGCCGACGCCGAAGAAGGTGTTCTTTTGCAACAGCGGGGCCGAGGCGCTCGAAGGGGCCCTCAAGCTCGCCCGGTGGCACACGAAGCGGAACCGCGTGGTCGCGTTCTTCGGCGCGTTCCACGGCCGCACCTACGGCGCGATGTCGCTCAGCGGCTCGAAGCTGATCCACCGCCGCGGGTTCTCGCCGCTCGTGCCCGACATCCACCACGTCAACTTCCCGCGGGCGTGTCCCGAGGGAGGACCGTGCCGCAATAAGTGCCGACTCGTTCAAGAAATCGAAGACACCATCTTCCACCGCACCTGTCCGCCGGAAGAGGTCGCGGCGGTCTTCGTCGAGCCGATCCAGGGGGAAGGGGGCTACCACCCGATCCCGAAGGGGTGCCTGACGGGGCTGCGGGAACTGTGCGACAAGCACGGCATCCTGCTCGTGGTCGATGAGGTGCAGTCGGGCATAGGCCGCACGGGGAAGATGTTCGCGGTCGAGCACTACGGCGTCGAGCCCGACATCATCTGCTCCGCGAAGGGGATCGCGAGCGGGATGCCGCTCGGCGCGATCATCTCGAAGGCCCACGTGATGGACTGGCCGCCCGGGAGCCACGCGAGCACGTTCGGCGGGAACCCCGTCGCGTGCCGGGCGTCGCTGGCCACGATCGATCTCCTCGAGGGCGAGTACATGAAAAACGCGACCGCCCGCGGCGAGCAACTGCGGGCCGGGCTCCGCGACCTCGCCGCACGGCACCCGGAAGTCTCGGGCGTCCGCGGCCTGGGGCTGATGACCGCCGCCGACCTGCCGACCGCGGCGCACAAGGAAACGGTGATCCAGGCGGCGTTCCACCGCGGGCTGCTGCTCCTCGGCTGCGGCGAGACAGCACTCCGCTTCTGCCCGCCGCTGTGCGTCACCGCCGGGCAAGTCGAGACGTGCCTGCACATCCTCGACGGCGTCCTCGGTGCCGTGGAGCCCGCGAAGCCGCCGGGGCCGCGCGCCCCGACGAGCGGCCCGCTGCCGGTGGTGTGAGCGGCGCATAATCTAACCGCTCGCCCGCCGCACAACTGAAAGGATTCAGCATGTCCCCCACGCCACCAGCACCGCCGCCCGAAGTGCTGTTGATGCAGATGGCCTTCGGCAAGGCCGTCACGCAGGCGCTCTCCGTCGCGGCCCGGTTCAAGATCGCCGATCAACTCGTGGACGGCCCGAAGACCGCCGCCGAACTCGCCACCGCCACGGGCCTACACGCCGGCCACCTGTACCGCGTCTTGCGGGCGCTCGCGGGGATGGGCGTGTTCGCGGGCGACGAGGCGGCCCGGTTCTCGCTCACCCCGATGGGGAACCTGCTCCGCACCGACGTGCCGGGCTCGGTCCGGCCGATCGCCACCTACGTCTGCGACCCGTGGAGCTGGAAGCCGTGGGGCGACCTGGCCGGCGCGGTGAAGAGCGGGCAACCGGTGTTCGACCGGATGTTCGGCGAGGGCGTGTTCGACTACTTCGCCAAGCACCCGGACGAGGCCGCCACGTTCAACGAGGGCATGACCGGGTTCTCGCAGCAAGCGGCGGCCGCGGTGCTGAAGGCCTACGACTTCTCGAAGTTCGGCACGGTCGTGGACGTCGGCGGTGGGCACGGCGCTCTGTTGACGGCGATCCTGAAGGCGAACCCGGCGGTCAAGGGCGTCGTGTTCGACGCGCCGTCGGTGGCGGTTGGCGCGACGGAGGCGATCAAGGCCGCGGGGTTGGGCGACCGGTGCCGCGCCGAGGGCGGCGACTTCTTCACCGCCGTGCCGACCGGCGACTTGATCCTGATGAAGAACATCATCCACGACTGGAACGACGAAAGGGCCACGGGCATCCTGAAGGCGTGCCGGGCGGCGCTCGCCCCGACCGGGACGCTCCTGCTCGTGGAACTGGTCGTCCCGCCGGGGTTCGCGCCGCACATGTCGCACGTCCTCGACCTCGAGATGATGGTCATCTGCGACGGAAAGGAGCGAACCGAGGCCGAGTACCGCACGCTCCTTTCGGGCGCGGGGTTCCGCCTCACGCGGGTGGTCCCGACCGAGGGGCCGTTCGGGTTAGTGGAAGCCGTCCCTGCCTGAAGGCCGTCTCCCCGGTAAAATGCGAACGTGCCCCGGGGAGCCTCATGGCCCAGTCCTCCAGTCACGAACCGACGCTGGCGCAAACGTCCCCGCCGGAGATGATCCGCGGCGAGGCCGTCACGCCGCCCCCGCCCGCGCCGCCGGTCACACAGATCGGGGACTTCGCCATCATTACCAAGCTCGGGGAGGGCGCGTTCGGGCAGGTCTACCTGGCGCGGCAGAACTCGCTCGGCCGCGAGGTCGCTCTCAAGGTGACGCGCCTGGGGACGGGCGAGAAGGACGACACGTCGTCGGGCACCATCGGCCCCGAGACCGCCAGGTCCGACGCGCGGACGAAGAACGAGGGGAAGCTCCTCGCGGGCCTGGAGCACGACCACATCGTCAAAGTGTACTCGGAGTTCCACGACCACCAGAGCGGGGCCCGGGGCCTGTGCCTCCAGTACGTCCCCGGGGCCGACCTCAACGCCATCGTCCGCAAGGTCCACGCCGGGGGCCGGCCGCCCGAGTCGGGCACCGCGATCCTCTCGGCCCTCGACGCGACCCGCCGGGGCGTCGCCGACTTCGACCCGGCCGCCCTCCGCGACCGCGAGGCGCTCGCGGGCGACTCGTTCCCGCAGGCCGTCTGCCGGATCGGGGCGCGGCTGGCCGAGGCGCTGGCGTTCGCGCACGCCCGCGGCGTCCTGCACTGCGACATCAAGCCCGGGAACATCCTGCTGACCCAGTACGGGCGGCCGATGCTCGCGGACTTCAACGTCGCGTTCGACCGGCGGCGGCTCGACCCCGCGGGGGGCGGGGTCGGCGGCACGATCGCGTACATGGCCCCGGAGCACCGGGCCGCGGTGTACGGCCAGCCGACCGGCCGCGTGGACGAGCGGTCCGACATCTACTCCCTCGGCCTCGTGCTGCACGAACTCGCGACCGGCCGGCGGCTCCCGCCCGCGCGGACCGAGGGCGCGGACGAACCGATCCCCGTTCTGGTCGGGGTGCCGCGGGAGCTGGCCGCCGTGATCCGCCGGTGCCTCGACTCGCTCCCCGCCAACCGCTACCAGACCGGCACCGACCTGGCCCGCGCCCTCGACGCCGCGTGGCACCTCCTCGCGGCCCGCCGCGCGCTCCCCCCGCCGGTCCGCATCGCCCGCTGGGTGACCGCCCACCCGATCGCCGGGCTCACGCTCGCGGCCATCCTCCCGCACGTCCCCGCGACGGCCGTGAACATCGGGTACAACGCGGTCGAGATCAAACTGAACGCGGAGCAGCAGGGCGTCTTCTTGATGCTCATTATCGGGTACAACCTGTTCGCGTACTCGGTTTGCGCCGGCACGGCCGCGTACCTCATCTGGCGGATCAAGCAGGGGCTCGTGGGCCTGGTGCTGGCCCCCGGGCCTGCGGTGGACGAACTCCGCGCCCGGGTGCTGCGGCTCGGCTGGTGGGCGGTCGGCCTCGGCGCGTTCGGGTGGTTCTCGGGCGGCATCGTGTTCCCGCTGGTCATCGACCTCGCCGCCGGCAACTTCGACTGGAAGCTGTACGCGCACTACATCGTGTCGTTCACGCTGGCCGGGCTCATCGCCGTCGTGTTCAGCTACCTCGCGATCCAGGCCGTGGTGCTCCGCGCGCTGCTCCCGAACCTGGGGAACCCGGACACGTACACCCCGGCGGGCATGTGGGCGGAGGTGCGCCCGGTGACGGTGGCGTTCGGCCCGTTCGTGCTGCTCGCATCGGCCGTGCCGCTGACCGGGGCCGTGCTGCTGATCGCACTCACCGACGGCGTCATGACGCTCGGGTTCCGGCTCCTGGTCGGGGGGCTGATCGGCGTGGGCGTCGCGGGGGTCGGCATCGCGGAGCGGCTGACCGGGAAGCTGCGGCAACTCACCGCCGTGTGGCAGCGGGACTCGGCCGGGTGAAGTCGATCGGGCGGTAGCTTCCCCGCCCCCCACCGCGGCCGTAGAATGTCAGCTATGTCTGCCACACTGCCACTCCTGAACGAACCGACCCCCGCGCCGCTGCCCGGCATCCTCGACGTGCCGGCCGAGGAGCTGCGCGCCTGGCTCGCCGAGCGGCGGCAGCCGCCCATGCGCGTCGCCCAGATCCGCCGCCAGGTCCTCGCGAACCGGGCCGAGTCGTTCGAGGCCATGTCCGACCTGCCGAAGACCTTGCGGGCCGATCTGGCCGCGGCGTTCTCGGTCTTCTCGACGCGGGTCGAGCGGCACCTGTTCGCGCAGTCCGACGACACGCACAAACTCGTGCTGCGGCTCGCCGACGACCGCATGATCGAGTGCGTCCTGATCCAGGACGGCGGCCGGGCGACCGCGTGCGTCAGCACCCAGGTCGGGTGCGGCATGGGGTGCGTGTTCTGCGCCAGCGGCCTGAACGGGGTCGTGCGGAACCTCACCGTCGGCGAGATCGTCGAGCAGCTCGTCCGGCTCCGCAACCTCACCGACCCGACCACCACGAACCCGGACCGCGCCCCGCGGCTCACGCACATCGTCGTGATGGGCATGGGCGAGCCGCTCGCGAACCTCGACCGCCTGCTGGAGGCGCTCGCGGTCGCCGGCGACAAGAACGGCCTGTGCATCGGCCAGCGGCACGTCACCATCTCGACGGTCGGGCTGCCCGCGAAGATCCGACAACTGGCCGCGGCCGGGAAGCAGTACCACCTGGCCGTTTCGCTCCACGCCCCGAACGACGCGCTCCGCACGCAGATCGTGCCGACCAACGACAAGACCGGCATCCCGGCGATCCTCGAAGCGGCCGACGACTTCTACGCCACGACCGGCCGGCAGGTGACGTACGAGTACGTCGTCCTCGGCGGGCTCAACGACGGCCCGACGCACGCGAAGGAGTTGGCCCGGCTCCTCGCCGGCCGCAAGGCGCACGTGAACCTCATCCCGTGGAACGACGTGGAGGGGCTCGTGTACCGCCGCCCGGACGAGGGCGACCTCCAGGGGTTCGTCGACACGCTCCGCCAGAGCGGGGTGAGCGTGAAGATCCGCAAGCGCAAGGGCACCGAGATCGACGCCGCGTGCGGCCAACTGCGGCGAAAAGTCGAAGCAGAGGCTAACCACAGAGACACAGAGGCACAGAGAAAGGCGGAGGAGCCGATTTGACAACAACTTATCTCCCGCCTCTCTCTGTGCCTCTGTGTCTCTGTGGTTAGCCTTGGTCTTTCTCCGGGTTCGGACTCCAACCGTGCCGATCGGTCACACCAGCGCCCAGATGGCCCTCCGCGACCCGGACATCCGGCTCATGCTCCGGGTCCGGGACGATGATTCCGCGGCCTTCGGGGAACTGGTCGAGCGGTTCCAGCACCGCCTCGTCGGGGTCATGCACCACCTCGTCGGGAACGCTGACGAGGCCGAGGACCTGGCCCAGGAGGTGTTCCTCCGGGTGTACCGGAACCGCAAGAAGTACACGCCGAAGGCCAAGCTCTCGACCTGGCTGTTCACCATCGCCAACAACCTCGCGCTCAACGCGCTGCGGGACCGCAAGCGGCGGCAGGTGGTGCCCCTGGAGGTCAGCGAGAGCGGGGCCGTCGGGTCGCGCCCGACCGACGCCCCCGCGGCCACCCGCGACGCCCCGCCGGCGCACCAGCTCCAGCAGCAGGAGCTCGCCGTGGTGATCCGCCGGGCGCTCGACGGGCTCAACGAGCGGCAGCGGGTCGCCATCGTCCTCAACAAGTTCGAGGACATGAACTACACCGACATCGCCGAGGTCATGGGACTCACGAGCAAGGGCGTGAAGTCGCTCCTGAGCCGCGCCCGGGCGAAGCTCCGCGAGGCGCTGCAGGGTTACATCTACATGGACGCCGAGCCCCCGCCGGACCCCGCGGCCGGCGGCGACGAGGCGGAATAAGCGGTCCGGTCTGTCCCCGTGGGGGTCGCGGTATGAGTAGCGAATCGACACCGCCGGACGACGGCGAGGACCACGAAATCGACCCGTTCGAGGCCGAACTGGTCGCGTACCTGGACGGCGAACTCGACGCCGAGGCCGCTCGCAAGATCGAGGCGCGGCTCGCCGCGGACCCCGACGCGCGCGGCAGGGCCGCGGCGCTCAAGGAGACGTTCGGCCTCCTCGACTACCTCCCGCGGACCGAGCCGTCGCCGACGTTCGCCACCCGCACGCTCGAGCGGCTCCCGGTCGTTCCGCCGCCCGCCACCCGCTCCGGTTCGCAACCCACGCCCGTCGCCGCCCCCTCCCCGTCGGGTGCGACGTCCGGGGTCGTCACGCCGGCCCTGTCCGGGTCCGGGTCGCAGTTCCTGGCCCCGCCGCCGAGTTCGTGGGGCCGGTGGGCGGCCGGGCTGGTCGCCGCCGTGTGCGCGTGCGGGGCCGCCGGGTACTTCGCGTCGGGCGCGCTCCACGCCCACCTCCACCCGGGGTACGCCCAGCGCGACGGTACCTCGCAGGAACTCGACGTCGCCGACCACGCGATCGTCGAGCGGCTCCCGCTCTACGCCGGGGCCGACGACCTCGACTTCGTCAACGAACTCGCGAAGGGCGAGTTCTTCGGCGACGAACCGGCGGTGCTGGTCGACCTCGCCACCAAGCCGCCCGCGGTCGAACCGGACAAGCCGTCCGGCGCGGCGTTCGCCCGGCTCGCGACCACGTTCCGGGCGCTCCCGGCCGCCCGCCAGCAGGCGATCCGCGACCTCGACCGGCAGCTCCGCGGGCTCGACGGCCCGACCCGCGACCAGCGGTACCGCGTCCTCGAAGCGTACACGATCTGGCTCGACAGGCTCCCGGAGCCCGAGCGGAAGCAGGTGCTCGCCGCGGACACGGCCCGCCGCCGGCTCGACGAGGTCCGCAAGCTCCGCAACCAGCAGTGGCTCGACGCCCTCACCGCGTCGCAGCGGGCCAAGCTCAACGGCCTCCCCGCGTCGGGCCAGGCCGACCTGATCCGCCAGTGGCGCGAGGAGGAGCAGGCGCACCGCGAGGAGTGGGCGTTCTACCGCACCTACGCCGACGACGTCATCGCGAACAAGACCCCGTGGCCGTTCGACAGCTCGTCCCGGCAGAAGGAGGTCGCCGAGTTCGTGCGGACCGCGTTCCGCCTCGACGACGAGAAGTTGCGGCGGCTCGAAGACGGCGAGCGGGTGCGGTACGCCGCGAGCCTCGCGCTGGCGACCGAGCAGGGCGGGTGGATGCCGTGGTACGCCTACGGCCGCAACGTGTACGCCGCGGCGAAGAAGTACGAGCGGTTCCTGCTGCCCGAGCCCGCGACCGGCGAGCCGGTCACGCGGTACGAGCAACTCGGGCCGCGCGTCGAGCGGTTCTTCGAGAAGGGCAGGGGCCGCAGCGCGACCCAGAACCACGTCGGCAAGTGGCCGGACTTCGCTCTCGCCGTCAACGCCTACGCCACATCGGAGAAGGGCGACAAGATCCCGCCCCCCGTGCTCGGCCCGGCCCGGCCCGCCGAGTTCAAGGAACCGCTGCGGCACTTCGTGACGCGTGAGCTGATCCCGGCGCTCCCGCCCGGCGACCGCAAGGCGCTCGAAGCGCTCGAGGGGAAGTGGCCCGAGTACCCGAACGCGGTCGTGCGGCTCGCGAGGCAGTGCGACCTCTCGGCCCCGGGGCTGATGCTCCCGGGCTCGCCGAAGCGGTGGGACGCGATGTACGGCGGGCTCGGCCCGCGCGTGAAGGGGATCAACTGACCGCCGTCGCCCGGACAGGCACGACATGAAGCAACCCGCTCCGCACCGCCCGACTCGGGCCGAACTCCTCGCGGCCCAGGACAAGACCCTCCCCGACGTGATCGCGCCGGCGCTGTCGGTGCTGTTCTGCGGGATCAACCCGGGGCTCTACACCGCCGCCATCGGACACCACTTCGGCCGCCCCGGGAACCGCTTCTGGCCGACGCTCCACGCCGCGGGGTTTACGCCGCGCCTGTTCGACCCGTCCGAGGAGCAGCAACTGATCCCGCTCGGGTACGGCATCACGAACGTCGTCGCCCGTGCCACGGCCGCGGCCGACGAACTCACGGCCGACGAGATGGTTACCGGCGGCAAGCGCCTGCGCCGCACCGTGCTGAAGTACGCCCCGCGGTTCCTCGCCATACTCGGCATCGGGGCGTACCGCGTCGCGTTCGCACAGCCCAAAGCAAAGCCCGGGTTGCAGGCCGACCCGGTCGGCCCGACCCGCGTGTGGGTGCTCCCGAACCCCAGCGGGCTGAACGCCCACTACCAGGCCGGCGACCTCGTGAAGGTGTTTGCCGAGTTGCGCGTGGCGGCCGCAGATTCGACCGCCACAGGGTGAGTCTGGTCAGTTGGACGTGATCGTGCGGTAGAACGCCTCGAAGCGGCGGCACATCGCGTCGCGGCTGTACTCGGCCTCGACCCGGCGGCGGGCCGACGACCCGAACGCCGCGGCCCGCATCGGGTTCTCCAGCATCTGGCCGAGCGCCCCGACGAGCGCCTCGCTGTCCCCCGCCGGCACGATCAGCCCGTCCTTCCCGTGGCGGAGCACCTGGGCGTTCGCGCCGACGTCCGTGGCGATGACCGCCCGCCCGGCCGACATGTACTCCAGCAGTGCGTTCGACATCCCCTCGGAGTGCGACGGCAGCACGGCGACGTCCACGGTGCGGAGGAACCCGGCCACGTCGGTGATCGAGCCGCGGAGCTTGAACCGGTCACCGAGGCCGAGTTCCGCGTGCAGGCGTTCCAACTCGGGCCGCTGCTCGCCGTCGCCGGCGACATCGAACGTGAGCCGCGGGAACCGCTCCAGCGCCGCCTTCGCGGTCCGCATCAGCCCGTCGATGTTCTTCACCGGCCGCAGGTTCGCGACGCACCCGACCCGCACCCGCGGCTTCGACGTGTCCGGGAACATGAACCGGTTGAACCGCGCCGTGTCGACGCCGTTCTCCAGCACGACGACGCGGTCGCCGCGGTGCCGCTCGCGCTCGACGAGTGCCTGCTTGCCGGCGTCGGTGTTGGTGAGCATTGCGTCAACGAACGGCCGCACGCACCGGCCGAGGACGCGGTGCTTGCCGTTCAGCCAGTACCCAAGGTTGTTCTGCACGCGGACGACGCGCCGGATGCCGCACGCCTTGGCGAGCGGCGCGCCGAAGTACGCGGCGTCGAGGAAGTACGTTTGCAGCACGTCGGGCCGGTGCTCGCGCCAGAACGACCGGAGCCGGGCCGCGGCCCGCGTCGCCGAGACGCTTAGCAACTTGCGGACGCCGAGGCGGATCACCGGGCAGTCGGCCGGTTCGAGGGCGCGCGAGAGGTCGTCCTCGCCGTCGAGGAGGACGAGCGACGGTTGAACGCGCATGCGGTCGAGTTCCCGCAGGAGGGCGAGGAGCTGCGACTCCGTTCCGGCCCGGCTCAGCCGGTCGATCATGAAGCAGACCTTGACCGGTTCGGCGACCGGTGCAGGGGGCGCAATGACGGACGGGCGACGGGGCGCGAGGAGTGCGGACATCCATGTTCCTCAAGATGGGGTCACCCGCCGACCGCGTAACCGCGCCGGGGCGCGGGTGCGGTGGCGGAGTGCGGGCCGCGATCCATCGCGGCGCCGCGGGTCGGCGACGTCAACTGCTGCAACAACTTCAGGTAGGCGGCGGCCTGCGCGGCGAACGTGAACGTGGTCCGCATCCGGTGCTTGCCGGCGGCCCCGAACCGCGCCCGCAGCTCGGGATCGCGGAGCAACTCGCCGACCTTCGCGGCGATGCGGGCCGGTTGACCCGGCGGAACGAGGAAGCCCGTTTCGCCGTCGGCGATGGCCTCCGGCGTGCCGCCGACGGCCGTTGCCACGACCGGCACCCCCGCGGCGCTCGCCTCTAGCGCGACGTTCGGGAGCCCCTCGGTGAACGACGGCAGCACGACGACGTCGGCCGCTCCGATGAGCGAGTCGAGGTCGGTGCGGAAGCCGGGTATGACGAACCGGTTGGCGAGCCCGTGGTCGCGGACACGCGCTTCGAGTTCGGGCCGCAGCACGCCCTCGCCGAACAGGACGACGCCCGCGGCCGGGTTCTCACGGCAGACGGTCGCGGCGGCCTCGACGAGCACGCCGAACCCCTTCTCGGGGCTCAACCGCCCGGCCGCCAGAACGACCTGTGACACCCCGCTGTCACTCGGCAGGAACCCGAGGAGCCGCTGGCGCGCAGCGGGGTCTTGCGACTCGAACGCGGCGAGCCGGGCGCTGTTTCGGATGACGCTCATGCGCGCCGCCGGGACGCGGCACCACCGGCGGACCTTCGCGGCCTGCCCGTCGGAGACGCACACGACGTGGTCCATGAACCGCAGGTGCCGGCGGTCGAGCCACTCGTAAACCTTCACCTTGCGCGTCTCGCCGGTCCAGCCGCGGGAAACAGCGACCGCGGGGATGCCGGCCCGCCGCGCCGCGGCGCGACCGAGGATGTGCGCCTTGTACCCGTGGCAGATGAGCGCGTCGCACTGCGTGTCGCGGAGCAAGGCGGTTGTCTCGCGAACGGCGGCGAGTGCGTGCGGGAAGTCGGCCGCGAGTGGGACCGTCGGGAAGCCGTTGCGGCGGATCTCGTCGAGGAAGCCGGCGCTGCGGCCGCCCTCGGAGAAGCTGGCGAATGTGGTGCGGACATCGGCCGGCAGGGCCTGGGCGAGGCCGAGCATCTGCCGCTCGGGGCCGCCGAAGAACGTGCTCGATGTCAGGTGGACGAGTCGCACGGGAGTCCTTTCCCGATTCGGACCGAACGTCTGGATGGGAAGTGTAGGAGGTCGGAGCCCCGGTTGTCGAGGGGAGTTTGTTCAAGTGGAACGTTCTTGCGGACGACACCGACCCATCACTGATACCCCAGAACCAGGGACACGCGCTCGACGCCACCCGAGGATTGAGCGGGTGCTGCCATCGGCACGACCCGGTGCTTCCACTCGTACCGGCTCTCGCCGCTCAGGACGAGGAGCGCGCCGACTGCCAAGGTGACGTCGGTGAGGAGGTCGCCCTTGGCGATCTGGAACAAGGCCTCGCGCTGGACGTTGAGAATCATCGTGACGACGCCGTTGGCGGGGATGTCAACGTGGAACGGGAACCCCGCGATTGTCCCGCCAACGTTCTTGTAGAAGTTCATCGTCAGCTTCCAGGCCAACTCCTGGTCGGGACGAACAAGGCCGGCGGCTTCCATCGTCCGGCGGATCGGTTCGAGCAGGCTGTCGCGGACGAAATCGGGAAGGTTCGCGTTGCCTCGGAAGTAACACAGTGCGTGGCCGTCCTCGCCGTACTTCGGAAAGAACTCGCAGCTCAGGTTGCGCTCGTTCGCCTCGGGGAGTACGACCCGCGTGTAGAACTCTTCGCTCGCCAGGTTGTGCTTGGAACTGCGGACGAACTCGGGCTGCGGGATGTGCGCCTTCTCCACCCGACCGGCAGCCGCGGCGAACGTTTCGAGCCGCTCGTGCAGCGCGAGTGAATCTCGAAGGACTGCGCCGCACCACTCCGGGGAGAAGTAGTTCGGGTACACGAGGAGGCCGGGAATGGTGTCGAATCGCTGTGGTTGCATGGGTTCAGCCTCCCAAGTTCGGCCTCACTTCGCGACGGAACACTGGGTAAGCGTCAGCGTGTCGTCGATCTTGCCGCGGCAGCGGCCGCGGAGCGTCACGCGCTGCCCGGCCTTCAGCCTCGTGAGGTGCTTCGCTTCCTCGGCCGCGAACTCGCACTTGAGCAGGTCGTTACCGTCGTCGTCTTGAAGCGAGACGGTCGCGGTACCCGCCCTGCGGATGATCGGCCCGAGGTGGCCCGTGACCACGAGCGCCCGGCCCTTGTACTTCCGGTCGGCCGCGGCTACGTCAGCGTACTCGCTGACCAGAACGTCGGCGAGGATGATCGTCGGCGGCGCGTCGCGGGCCTCCTGCTCGCGGTCGTTGAGAACGCGCCTGCAGTCCTCCAGCGTCACGGAGTTCTTGAGCTTCCCCTTGCACCGGCCGCGAATCACGACCTCGTCGCCCGGTTCCAGCACAGCGAGGTTCGGCTTCTCGGTGAGGGGGAAGACGCAGTTCACCGACGTGGCCGGCAGGCCGTTGAGGACCAGAGTGACCCGCCCTGGGGTGACGTCGTCGGCGACGCGCTTGACGCGGCCGGTGATCTCGACCTGCTTGTCGCGGTACTTGCGGTCGGCGTCGAATTCGTTCGCGTCGTACTCGCGATCGAGGTCCGCGGCGGGAACGACGATGGGCGTGTCGCCGGGAGGGATGGGGGGCGGGTCCGCTTGCTGGCGCTGGTTGTCGCGGAACGCGCCGGTCATCAGGGCGAGCCAGAAACCGCCGACGAGCAGGGCCGCCGTGCTGACCGCCGCCCCGGCGATGGGCACGCCCATCGAGACGCGACCGGCCGAGTTGCGACTTTCCAGCACCCCGAGGAGCGCGAGGCCGAGTCCGATGCCGCCGCCGACCATGCCGACGACGCCGATGCACGGGATGAAACTGATCGTGAGCCCGGCGGTGCCGGCGACCAGTCCGATGATGCCGACGACGCTCGTTTGCGCCGGCGGCTCAGGTTCCCAGCCGCGACGCGAGCGGTCGTCTCCGTACGCGTCGTGCCGGTTGCGACGCGGGCGGGGCGGCTCGCGGTCGTCGAACTCGTCGTGGGGGTTCATCGGGGGCGACTCGGTGCCGTGGTGGGACGCCCGAAAGGCGCTGAAAGGGGTCTCGGTCTCAACTCAGTTCACCCGACCCGCCCGAGCCCCGCAACACCGATTCGGTCCGCGGTGCGGTCACTTGTCGCCTTCCGGCTTGGCCTTCTCGGGCCTGGGCTTGTCGCCGTCTCGCTTCTGACCTCCGACCGCGATCAGCACCGCGGCCGAGTCGTCGGCGGTCAGCGTCACCGTCACGCGGTCGCCGACCTTGAGGTCCGCGAGCTTCGCGTCCTTGCCGTCCACGAGGACCTTGCCGCCGGCGGCGAGCTTCAGGACGCGGTCGAACTTCTCGTTGCCGACCGTCACGCCGTCGCCGTCGATGCGCTTGATCGACCCACCGAAACTGAGGCCGCTCACCACCACTTCGTTCGCGGTCCGCGGCTGGCCGTCCTTCGCGGCGACGAGCGTGAACGTCGCCGTCGCGCCCTTGGCGATGTCGCCGACCTTCGCGTCCTTGCCGTCGATGGTCACCTTCGCGTAGTCGGTCAACTTCACGACGATCTCGTTACCGGCCTCGCCCTTCGTCACGAGCGTGATGGTCTTCGCGGAGGCATCGACGGCCGACACCTTCCCCGCGAACTTCGGCGTCTTCTTCGGCTTATCGCCGTCCTTCGGGGCCGCGGGCTTGTCGTCCTCGGGCTTGTCGCCGTCCTTCGGGCCGGCCGGCTTCTGCCCGTCTTTCGGGGCGGCGGGCTTCTCGCCGTCCGGCTTCGCGGCCTGCTTCACCGCGTCGGGTGCGGCGGGCTTCTTCTCGTCGGCCTGGGTTGCGAGGAGGCCGAAGCCGCCCCCGACCAGCGTGACGCCGAGCGCGATGGGACCGAGAACGTTGAGTTTCAGAGTGCTCATGGAACGAATCACCTCGTGAGAAAGTGTCTGGATCGCGGGGGGAATCGCACCCCCCCGCACGGCAAGTTGGATCGTGGTCGATGTCAGCGTCGGCGGGACGGCGGCGCTCAACTCCTCGGCCGCGAGGACCGCGAACCCGCCCGCCGCCGGCACCACCACCCCGCGGCGCGAGAGCCGGTCGCGGAGCATGTCGCGGGCGCGAGCGAGACGGCTCGACACAGTGCCTTCCGGGACCCCGAGCCGTGTGGCGGCCTCGGCCTTGTTGAGTCCCTGGACCCCGCACAGTACGAGCGGCACGCGGTACTTCTCGGGGAGGGCGTTCACCTGCTCGTCCAGAACGGCCGGCAGGTCCGTTGCCTCGCCGGTCTGTGTGGCGGTCGTCGGTGACTGTGACGCGTACTCGCCTTCGACCTGCTGCCGTCGGGCCGCACGACCGCGGGCCTTGAGAGCGGTGCGGTAGGCGACCCCGTACAGCCACGGCGCGAGCCGGTCCGGCGGGCGAACGGCGTCGGCCTTGCGGGCGAGGACGAGGAACGTGACCTGGAATGCGTCGTCGGCCGCGTGCGCGTCGCGGAGCACCCGCCGGCACACGCCCAGCACCATCGGCCCGTGCCGCCGAACGAGCGAGCCGAAGGCGTCCTCGTCCCGCAGGGTCCGGTACCGCGCGAGCAACTCCCCGTCGGCCCCGCCGACCGCGTCGCGAACCTGCTCGAAGACGGCCCCGAGGGAGCCCGCCAGTCCCGTTGCTGCCATCGCATCCTCCCACCGGCACCGAGTAATGCCCCGCGAGCCGGAACCGGGTCCGCAATTTCGCGAGTTTTCTCGGATCGAGTGTACCGCAACCCGCGAACAGACGGCGCTCACTCTGTGCGGAGACACGATTCGGGCCGGTCGTGGGCGTCATGACAGCTTGACAGCGAAGCAACTCCTCCCTCCACCCCCTGATGTTTGCGTTCAGGACAGCACTTGAATCCGGGGCGCTGGTCAATCCTGCTCCAGTTGTGGCTGGGATGCGCCGTATCTTGTGACCTGTTGAACCTGGTTTGGAGGTAGAATGGCGAAGCAGAAACGAATCACCGGGAGTATGGACCTCGCGGAAGCCATCGCCGTCAGCAAGACCTACCCACTGGAGGTCTTGCTCGCGAATTACCATTACGCATGCGAAGACGAGGACTCGGAGGAAGCTCGAAACCGTGCCCTCCTCATCAGCCGCGGGGCGTTATACGCGCTGGCAGAGTGCCCCGACCCGCAAACGATGCGGCGGATGGCCGCGTTGCTCCGGCGCGACGACGACTACGATTCGACGTGGTGCGCACCGATCAAACAAAGGCTGGAAAACAAGACAATCTCCCGAACGGAGAGGGCGGTGGTGTTGGAGGTTCTGACGCCGCTCGTTTTGCGGAAGTCCACCGATCACGATCCGGACACCCTCAACGCGATGTCCGCCCTCGCCGAGATCTATCCCCATCCACTTCCCACCGAGATCGTGACGAGGTGCCGGGCGAAGCTGGCGAGCCGAAACTTCGCAATGGCGAGTACGGCGCTCTCGGTGATTCTCAACCTCCCCACGACCGACCGCGATCCCTTCATCCCGGCCCTAATCAAGCTGATGGAAGGGAAGTTCTCGGGCAACTCCGAGGCGAGTTGGATCATGTCCCGCTTGACCGATCACCTCGAAACACACGGGAAGATAATCACAGCCGCCGTCCGCAATGCGCTGGCAAGTCACGACAAGTTTGCGAAGCTGGCGCGCGACTTTTTCGCCGCCCTCCCTGTGATTGGGGAGAGGGGGAAGGTGTTCATACAGGACGTCCTCGCGTACATCGGCCGAGAGAGCGTCATCACCCATTACAAACCGCGGTTGATCCACATCGACCCCAACGGCGGCACCGCGATCCCGGCGCTGATCGGGCTTGTTCACAGCGACTCACTATATGTTCGCATTTCGGCAATTGACGAATTGGGTGCTTACGGACCGCTCGCCGGAGCCGCTCAGTCGAAGCTGACCGCGGTTGCGGAAGCTGGTAAGGGTAACGCGCTCGCATTCGATTCGACCGCTGCCTACCGGGCGCTCGCCGCGATCCGACAATCGATTCCGCGAGAGACGGATGGGATGTCAGCGGTTTCCCCCCACGTCTCAAAAACAGGCGGCCGGAGGTAAGGTCGGTCCTTCTTGTGAGAGGGCCTCACTGTCCGCCGCTGACCATGCGCCCTGCCCTCGTTACGGCGGGTTCTCGACGCGGCCGGCGGTTCGGGTACAATCTCGGGCATGAAGTACGTCATCGTCATTCCGGACGGGTGCGCCGACGAGCCCGTTGCCGAGCTGGGCGGGCTCACCCCGCTCCAGGCCGCCCGCCTCCCGAACATGGATCGCGTCGCCAGGGCCGGCGTCGTCGGGCTTTCCAACAACGTCCCGCCGTCGCTCACCCCGGCGTCCGACGTCGCCACGCTGTCGCTGTTCGGGTACGACCCGCTCAAGGTCTACACCGGCCGCGCGCCGCTCGAAACCGCCGCGATGGGCATCCACCTCGGCCCGAACGACTGGGCCATCCGGTGCAACCTCGTCCACGTCCCCGACGGCCACATGCGGGACTTCACCGCGGGGCACATCTCCAGCGAGGACGGCGGCCCGCTGATCCGCGCGATGCAGGCGGAACTCGGCGGCAAGGAGGTCGCGGGCGGCGTGCTGGAGTTCCACCCCGGCGTGCAGTACCGCAACATCCTCGTGTGGCGCGGCAAGTCGGCCGCGTCGCCGTTCGTCGGGATGAAGACACAGGCCCCGCACGACATCCCCGACCGGGCCGTCGCCGACTACCTGCCGAGCGGGCCGGGCGGCGACGTGCTCAACCCGATCATGGAAGCGAGTAAGGCGGTCCTCGCGAAGCACCCCGTGAACCAGCGCCGCGTCGCCGAGGGGAAGAAGCCGGCGACGCAGGTGTGGTTGTGGGGGCAGGGGAAGGCCCCGCAGGTCGAGCCGTTCCGCGAGACCTACGGCAAGGCCGGCGCGATCATCTCGGCGGTCGACCTCGTCCGCGGGGTCGGCGTGCTCATCGGGTGGCGCCGCATCGACGTCCCCGGCGCGACCGGGTACCTGGACACGAACTACGCTAATAAAGGGAAGTACGCGGTCGAGGCGCTCTCTGCGTTCGACCTCGTGTGCGTCCACGTCGAAGCGCCGGACGAGGCGTCGCACGAGGGGAAGGCGCACGAGAAGGTGCGGTCGCTGGAGCAGATCGACGAGCACATCGTCGGCCCGCTGCTCGACGCCCTCCCGCGGCACGGCGACTACCGCATTCTCGTCGAACCGGACCACCGCACCACGATCAAGACCCGCGCCCACGCCTACGGGGCGGTCGCGTTCGCGGCGGCTGGTGCGGGGATCCTCCCGGACGCGGCGGCGACCTACGACGAGGTTGCGGCCGCCTCGACCGGCCTGAGCTTCGACCCCGGCTGGCACCTCATGAAGTGGTTCCTGACCCGCTAGATCGTCTTGTTGCGCCGCACCCCCCGCGGACACACGGAGACCACGCATGAATCGGCTGCTGTTCACACTCGCGGCACTCGCGGCACTCGCGGCCCCGGCCCCCGCCCAGGACGACGCGAAGAAGGTCAAGCTCCGCTGGTTCGGCCAGTCGATGTTCCAACTCGAGACCGCCGGCGGCAAGCTGGTCGTGTTCGACCCCCAGATGATCCCCACGTTCAGCCCGCCGCGGCTCAACGCCGACGTCACGCTCATCAGCCACCCGCACAGCGACCACAACCAGCTCGAGGCGCTCAAGGAAAAGGGCCGGGTGTTCGAGGGCGTGAGGGCGGGGAAGGGGACCCGGACCGAGTGGGTCACTGCGGACGAGAAGGTCGGCGCGGTCCGCGTCCGCACCGTCGGCACGTTCCACGACGCGACGAACGGGATGCAGCGCGGCAAGAACAGCGTGTGGGTCGTCGAGACCGACGGCCTCACGTTCGCCCACCTCGGCGACCTCGGCCACGAACTCACCGAGGCGCAGGTCAAGGCGATCGGGAAGGTGGACGTGCTCATGGTCCCGGTCGGCGGCATCTACACGCTCAACGGGGAGCAGGCGAAGAAGATCGTCGAGCAGATCAAGCCCCGGCTGTTCGTTCTCCCCATGCACTACGGCGTCCCCGGCTACGACGACCTCCTCCCCGCGACCGAGTTCCTCGAAGAGCAGAAGAACCTCAAAAAGCTCCCCGACACGAACGAGCTGGAGATCCCGGTCGAGATGAAGGCGGACGAGCCCGCGGTCGTGCTCCTCGGCTGGAAGGGGCCGACCAGGCCCGAGCCGATCCCCGACCCGAAGAAGCAGCCCGAGAAGAAGCCTTAAATCTGCACACGGCTCGTACGCACAAGTAGTTATCCCGGTAACGGCTGGCAGATCTTACGGCCGCGGCACACTTTTCTGTGGCGGCCGCAATGGAAGTGAATTCAGCGAGTAAGTGGAGTGGCCCGCGGCCGGTTTGCGATCTAGGCTTGCAACGCAACGCTTCCGTCCGGGTCGGATGCCGGAGATACTTCAGAATGATCGGCCGCGTCTTCCTCGGTCGGTACGAAACCCGACGCCTCATCGGGGAAGGCGGGATGGGCCGCGTGTACCTCGCGCGCCAGCTCGACGCCGGCCGCGACGTCGTCGTCAAGGTGATGCACGACCACATCGCGACGGACGCCAAGTTCCGCGACCGGTTCCAGCGCGAGACCGTCCTCATGGGGCGGTTCCAGCACCCCGGGGCCGTGTCCCTCATCGCCGCCAGCCTCGACGACCCGCTCGGCCCGTGCATCGTGATGGAGTACATCAAGGGGGTCAACCTCGAGGCCATGCTCGCGAAGAACGGGAAGATGTCGGCCCCCCGCGTGGGCCGGGTCATCCGCGAGCTGTGCGAGGTGCTCCAGGCGGCCCACGACGAGGGGATCATCCACCGCGATCTGAAGCCCGCGAACCTGATGGTCATCGACCCGGACTCGCCCCGGGAGCGGATCAAGGTCATGGACTTCGGCCTCGCCAAGCTCGTCGAGAGCGACACCGGCCGGAAGGTCACCGACACGAACGTGGACTTCGCCGTCGGCACCCCGGGGTACATCTGCCCCGAGCAGGTCCGCGGCGAGGAAATGGACCACCGCGGCGACCTGTACTCGGTCGGCGTGATGATGTACGAGCTGCTCAGCGGCCGGCTCCCGTTCACCGGCGCGACGAGCATGGACATCCTGCTCGCCCACGCCACCGAGTTCCCGCCGACGTTCGCCGAACTGGGCATGTCCGGGTGGGTGCCCGAGGAGGTCGAGCAGCTCGTGTTCGACTGCCTGGCCAAGCACCCCGACGACCGCCCGCAGCAGGCCCGCGAGCTGGCCGAGCGGTACGACACGGCCCTCGAGCGGGCGATGGCGGCCCGCAACGCCAAGGTCGCCAACCCGGCCCCGTCGCTCCTGGGCCGCTCCCCCGGACACGCCCAGGGGCTCACCCCGCCGCTCAACCCCGTCCCCGCGGACCACGAGCCGCCCCCGCCCCACGCCACGCAAACGGCCGTCCAGTCCGGGGTCCCGCAGCGGGAGCAGTCCGCGCTCCCGTTCAACATGGAAGCGTGGATGCCCGAGCGGATCGCGATCATGAAGCTGCGGGGGTTCGTCCACGACGCCGGCGGCGAGGTGGTCGAGAGCCTCCCGGGGCTCATCAAGGTGCGGATCGGCGGGCGGAAGACCCCGGTCGGCGGCCCGCTCTCGTGGCTCGGGATCGGCCGCCGCGCGTCCGGCCCCGTGGACTGCGAGATCCACCTGTACCACGCCTACCCGGACCAGGAGAACCGGCTCACGGTCCACGTCCTGTTCCGGCCGTCGCACCCCCGGCTGCTGCTCGACAAGACCTGGCGGCAGCGGTGCACCGAGGTGTTCGTCGAACTCCGGGCGTACCTCATGGGCCGCGCGGCCGAGTGACGCCGCGTCACCAGCCCGCGTCCTCCTCGTCGTCGTACGCCCCGAACCAGTCCCCCTCGATCTCGTTGAGTTCGGCCCCGAAGAACCCGACCCGGACCCCGTTGCGGGTGAGGGTCGCGGTCGCGGTGCCGTTGACCGCCGTCATCGTGAGCAGCCCCATGATCGGCGGGACCGCGGCCAGGCCCATCACCACGGCCCAGAACGGGTCCCGCACGGTCCAGTAGATGAGGAACGAGAACGCTGCCCCGGCGAGGTCCAGGACGAACGTGAGGAACAGGGGCACCTCGACGTCCACCCACTCCCCGTTCAGGATGCCCAGAACGAGGAGCCCGAGCCACATCGTGAGCTGGGACAGGACGCACGCGATCACCCACCGCTGGTAGCGGGCGACGCGCCTGAGAACGTCTGCCGGGAGCCGGGGGGCGGCGTCGTCGGACTCGGGCATGGGGACCGTCGGGCGTGGGGGCGGCGCGCAGGGGCACCGGGTCGCTTCCCAATGTACCCGAAAGCCGCACCCGCGGCCGGCCATTCCGGCCGCGCCCGCCGTCACCGCTTCGGGATTTGCACGCCGCGCTTGCGGAGCGCGTCCTCCAGCTTCCCGCGGTCGGTCTTCAACGGGTCGATCAGCGCCGTCACCTTGCCGTCCCTGAAGCTCGCCGTGGCCTGGGCCACGCCCTCCAGGCGCGCGACGCTCTCGTACGCGCCGAGTTCGCACGCCCGACAGTCGAGCCCGGCGACGGCGATCACCACCCGCTCGAACGTGTCGCGGGGGCCGGCCAGCCGCGGGCCGACCGCGAACGTGCCCCGCGACTCGGCCCGCACCTTCTGGTCGAGCCGCTCGACGAGCTGCTCGGGCTTCGCCCCCGGGAACACCTTCGAAGGGACGAACTCGACCGTGACCTCCGCGGCGTCGAAGCTCACCGAGACGAGCTTGACGTCGGCGATCTCCTGGAACGTCTCGCGGAGGTCCTTCTCGCGGTCCACGATGAACAGCCCGTACACGCGGTAGGTGAACTGCTCGTCCTTTGGCTCGGCCTTCTTGCCGTTGTCCTGCGCGGCGGCCGCTGTGATGAAAAGCAGGGCGGCGCAAGCGACGGTCGCGAACCGGTGTGAGGGCATCATCGGATTGGCTCGGTGAGTTCGGGTGTGCGGTCAGCGCGTGCGGAACAACCGGCTCTGCACCAGTTCGTGGATCAGGGTGCGGGTGCCGCCGCCGTTCTTGTTCGCGGCGGCCACGACCGCGGCGACGTCGTCGCGGTCCCCGAACGCCGCGCCGCGGGCCGTCGCGTACACGGCGAACTGCCGGGCGAGGTTGGTCAGCAGCGCGTCGCGGTCGGCGGCGAGGAGGGTCTGGAACTCTTCGAGGCCGGAGAACGCGCGGCCGTCGGGCAGCGCGCCGCTCGAATCGACCCTCGGCCCGAGTTTGAACCCGATCCCGATGAACGGGTCGATGGTCCCCCGCGGGGCCGCGTCGCCGGTGCCGAGCGACCGGTACCGCGACCGGTGCCCGCCGATCACGTCGAACTCCTCCAGCGCGAACCCCGGCGGGTCGATCTTCGCGTGGCACGCCGCGCACGCCGCGTTGTTCCGGTGCTTGTCGAGCAGCTCGCGGATCGTCGTCGCCCCGCGGACGTCCGGCTCGACGGCCGGGATGTTTGGCGGCGGTGGGGCCGGCGGCTTGCCGAGGAAGCGGCCGAGCACGAACGCCCCGCGGGGCACCGGCGACGTGGTGGTGCCGTTGGCCGTCACCTTCAGCACGGCGGCCTGCGTGAGGAACCCGCCCCGGTGCGAGCCCGGCGGCAGGGCGACGCGCCGCACCTGGGCGCCGCTCACGGCGGGGAGCCCGTAGTGCGCCGCGAGCCGCCCGTTGAGCATCGCGAAGTCCGACTTCACGAGGTGGTCGGCGGTGAGGTTCTTGTCGATCATCTCGCGGAAGTACGCCCGCGACTCGGCGAGCATCGAGTCTTCCAGGTACTTGTTGAACTCGGGGTACAGCTTGCGGTCCGGGTCGTTGGCGGCGATCTGCCGGAGCTTGAGCCACTGGCCCAGGAAGTCCTCGACGAACCGGTTCGCCTTGGGGTCGGCCAGAAGCCTTTCGATCTCGGCCCGCAGCACGTCCGGCTTGCGGAGCGTGCCCGCGGCGGCGAGCTTCAGCAGCGCGTCGTCGGGGGTCGAGTTCCACAGGAAGTACGACAGGCGGTCGGCTAGGCCGTGGTCGTCGAGTTCGCCCGCGGGCTCGACGTGGTACAGGAAGTCCGGCGAGCAGAGGGCCGCCCGGTACGCCCACCGCATCGCCAGCTCGAAGCAGTCGCCGGCCTTGAGCCGGTCGGCTACGCGATCGACGTACTGCTTGCGGACGTCGGCGCCCACGGGCCGGCGGAACGCACGGGGCAGGAAGTCGGCGAGGAGCTTGTCGGCGTCTTCGAGCGGCTTCTCGGAGTGGACGGTCCAGATGCCGGGGACCGGGTCCGGCTTGTTGCGCCCCATGTACAGTTGCTGCCGGTCGGGCGTGCGCAGCGGCGGCCGAACGCCCGGGTTCGTCCTCGGGTCGAACTCCTTGATCGGCAGGTCGCCGAACAGGCGGCGGTGCCCGAGCGGCGGCCACGCGTCGTGGATCGGCCCTTCAACGTCGAGGAAGTCGCAGGCGATGCCGGGGCCGGTGAACTCCATCGCCCGCTTCTTCTTGAAGTAGTTCGCGGCCGGCGCCAGCGACGCGGCGTTGTACCCGATCGTCTCACGCGGGTTCAGCCACGTCACGACCTCGTGCCTCTGCTCGGCCATCGACGGCGCGTCGAGGTACGTCAGCACGGTACTGGGGTGCCCGCCGCCGCGGCCGTCGCCGGTCATCTGCACGACCGACAGGCGGGCCGCCTCCGTGCCGCGGGCCGGCAGCACCGTGCCCTTGTCCCACTGGAAGCTCCACAGCGACGTGGTCAGCTTGTACCGGCCGGGGTAGATGGCGACGAACTCGTTGAAGTACGGGTGGAACGACTCGTCCTCGTGGCGGAACAGGCCGACGCTGGCCCCGTTGCGGAACGAGCCCATGCGCTCGTGCGCGCCCTGGTCGATGTGCCCCTGCTCGCCGGCCGGTGGGAAGTCCGGGTCGGGCTTCTTGTCCTTGAGCAGCACGCCGTCGCCGTTCATGAGCACGTGGGCGACGAACCCGGACGGGTTCGCCAGCGAGATCCGCTGCTTGGTCGGCTTCGGCGCGGTCGGCCGCGTGGCAACGGTCGTGTCGAGGGCGCGGTCGGCCGCCTCGAAGTACTTGGCGAGGTTGACGTGCGACAGGTCGAGTGCGTCGCCGTTCTTGTCGAACCCGTGGACCTGGCCATCGGCCGGCAGGTCGATCTGGAGCGGGAGCCCGGGGAGGTCGAACAGGTCTCGGATCGTGTTCTCGTACTCGACGCGGGTGAGCCGGCGGAGTTGCGGGCGGCCGTCGCGGTTGGTCACCGACTTCTCGGCGGCGATGAGGTCGTCGCGGACCGCCTTGACCGCGGCAGCGAGGTCGGCGGCGGCTGGCCGCGGCTTCTTCCTGGGCGGCATCTCCCCGCTCGCAACCCGGTCGTGGACCGTGACCCACTTCGCGACGTTCTCGGCGTCGGTCGGGGTGAACTTGAGCGACGTGAGGTCGAGCCCGCCCTGCTTGGTGTCGGTGTCGTGGCACGACATGCAGTGCGCCTCGAAGAACTTCGCCGGCGGCGCGGCGAGCCCCGCTGCGGGGAGCGCGACGGCCGCACAAGCGGCGAGGAGGACCGTGCGGGCGGCATCTGCGTAGCGCATGTGTGTTCTTCTGGACTGACCCAGGGTTCACACCCTGGGCTACAGACGTACGCCCCCTTCGGGGGCTAAAAACCGTCCAGGTCCTGGAGTCCCGGAGGGACGACAGTGCGTAGCCCAGGGTGCGAACTCTGGGTCTGTGTCCCCCCCTCACACCATCTCCAGGCCGCGCATCGTCCCCTTGCCGGTGGAGAACTCGCGGACCTCCATGCCGAGCCGCTGGAGCATCGACACGAACAGGTTCGTGAGCGGGTAGTTGTTGTTCGTGTCGAACGCGAGGTGCCGGCCGTGCTTGAACCCGCCCCCGGCGAGCAGCACCGGCAGGTTGTTGTTCGAGTGCGAGTTCGCGCTGCCCATGCAGGTGCCGTACAGCACCATCGTGCGATCGAGGAGCGTGTTGTCCTGTTCCTTGACGCCCGACAACGACTTGAGCAGCCCGGCGAGTGAGTCGAACTGCCCCTGCTCCTTGGCCTTCAACTCGGCGAGCACCTCGGGCCGGTTCCCGTGGTGCGTGATGTTGTGGATCACGGTCGTGTCCACGAAGATCGTCACGAGCCGCGTCGAGTCGGTCTCGATGGCGAGCCGCACCGTGTCGAACATGATCTGCATCTGGCGGGCGAACTCGCGGCCGTCCTTCTCGTCCTCGGGCGGCTTGGCCGACACCTTCGGCTTGTCCTTGTGTTCCCACGCCTCGGACGCGGCGAGCCGCTGCTCCAGGTCGCGGACCGAGCTGAAGTACTGGTCGAGCCGCTGCTTGTCGGCCGGGGTCAGCGAGCCGTTGAGCCGCCGGGCCTGGTCGCCGACGAAGTCGAGCGTGCTGCGGCCCTGGCGGAGCGCCTCGACCTGCGCGGCCACCTCGGACGGCTTGCCCTGAACGAACAGCTTCTCGAACAGCTTCCGCGGGCTCCGCTCGATCGGGATCGGTGCGCCGCTGCGGGTGTAGCTGAGCGTCTGCCCCTCGTTCCCGCAGCCGAGGACGAGCGACGGGTAGCGGGTCTTCGGCCCGAGGTGTTCGGCCGCGAGCTGGTCGACCGACACCCAGTTGCGGAACCCGCCGCGCTCGGGGTGCGGGGTGCCGGTGAGGAAGCACTTCTCGGCCGCGTGGCCGCCGGTGACGCCCGGGTGGCTCACGCCCGAGAACACGGTGAAATGGTCGCGGAACGCGGCGAGCCGCTCCAGGTACGGCGTCGCGACGTAGTCCCTGCCGGCCTTCTCGGGGAAGAAGAACTGCGGCAGGATGCCCATGTTCGTTTCGATGCCGATCATGCGCCGCGGGGGCTCGACCTTGTCAGCGGCGAACGCCGGCCGCATCGCGTCGAGCAGCGGCAGCGCCATCGCGACCCCGGTGCCGCGGAGGAACGTGCGGCGGGACAGCGCGCGGGGCGTCGGCAGGAGTGCGGGCGTCATGGTGGCGACGGGGTGTTGGGAGCAGGGGCAGGGGCGGTCGGCCGCAGGCGGGTCAGTTAGAACTGTCTCACGGGCGGTGTCAGTGGTCAACAACATTTCTGGCGGCGTTACACCCGCACCAGAACGGGCGGCGCTCCGGTGCGGGTGTAACGTTCTGTCCTTGCGACGAAACTGGCATCGAGCGGGTTCCCGAAACCCGTTCACTTCTCGACTGGCGTCTCCTGGTAGTACGCCTCCAGCCACTTGCCGCCCTTCCGCACCCACACGGCCGATGCGAAGTTCTTGGCCGGCACGTCCTTGCCCTTGAAGGTGCCCTTCAACTCCAGTGCGTAGGTGACTAGCGCCGCGTCCGGCCCGAGGACGGTGATCTTCAACTTCGCGGGCGTGTACGCGGTCAGCTTGAGGTCGGGGAGCGTCTTGATCGATTCGTCACGGGTCTGCGTGCCGCCCCAGGTGGTGACCGACAGGTGGTCGTCGGTCTCCAGCGCCTTGACCAGCGCGCCGTCGCCGGCCTTGAAGGCGTCGTTGAGCGCGGCGATGGCCTTCTCGACGTCCTTGGTGGCGTCCTCGGCCCGAGCCGGGGCCGCGGCGGTCAGCAGCGCGACCGCCAAAGCAAACTGTGTCAGCGTCCGCATGGGACATCTCCGGGTGCTAAAGGTGCTTCACTTCTTCCGCTTGTACGATCTCGGCTTGACCAGGTCGCTCTCCAGAACCAACTCGTCGTCGGTGAGTTTCTTGACGCTCCACGTCAGCTGCTCCACCGCGCTTTCGAGCGACAACTTCGTCTCGACCTTCCCGCCTTCAAGGATCTTGTAGGTGCCGTCGAGTTTGGTCGTGGGACTCACGTGGACCACGAGCTTCCCCTTGTCGGTGAACTCGGTCACCCAAACCGCACCGCCAGGGCTCTTTTCCTGGTGCTCCCATTTGCCGACGATCTTTTTCAGGTCAATCTTGTCGTCCGCGGCGGCCGCGGTTCCGAGTAGGGCCAGGAGGCCGAGTGTAGCAGCGATTCGCACGGGTGCCTCTTCGATTAGGGGGTGAGTGTCGGGTCGGTCACTTCAGCGTCATCAGGTACTCGATCAGGTCGCGCATCTCGCGCGGCGTGAGCGTGCGGTCGACCGCGGGCATCGGGGACAGTGCCGCCGAGCGCCGCTCGATCTCGTCGGCCGGCACGGTGTGCTTCTTGGCGTCGGGGGTCTGCACGACCAGCACGCCCTTGTCCTCGGAGACGAGCGTGCCGCCGAGGACGCGGCCGTCCACGAGCGTGAGCGTGACCGTGCCGAACCCGGCGGCGATCTTCGCGCTGGGCAGGACGAGCGATTCTAGAACGTGCTCGCGGGTCTTGGTCGGGTTGCGGGTGACGACCTGCGACAGGTCCGGGCCGGCGGTGCCGCCGATGCCCTTCACGGTGTGGCACCGCACGCACTGCGCCGCGGTGTGGTTGAAGAACACCTCCCGGCCCGCGTCGGCGTCGCCGCCGGTGAGGCTCACCTGGAACTTGCCAACGGGGTCCTTGGGCAGCGCGTCCTCGAACTTCAGCCGCAGCCGGTCGCGAACGGGGGAGGGCGCCGCCTTGAGCGCTTCGAGCACGTCCACCTGGAGGTCGACCGGCACCTCGCCGGCGGCGAGGCGGTACGTCCACGCGTCGAGGACCCGTCCGGCGGCGGGGGACTTCGTCGCGGCGACCGCTGCGATGGCCCGCTGCCGCTCGCGGGGCGCGGCCTTGTCGTCGGCGAGCACCTCGTCGAGCAGCGGAACGCCGCGGGCCGGGTCGGCCTTCGCGATCAGGTCGCGGGCCTCGGCGCGGACCAGCGGCGACGTGCTCTTGAGCGCCGCCGTCAGAACCGTCTCGGCCTGCTTCGACTTCCGGCCCGCGAGGAACCGCATTGCCGCGACCCGCAGGTTCGGGTCGGCCTTCGCGTCGTCGGCGAGCGCGACGAACCGCGCCTCGTCGGCCCTCGCGCCGACCGCCACTATCAGCCCTACGGCATCGGTCTGGAGCTTGCCGGTCGTGCCCGAGAGGAGCGTTTCGAGTCCGTCCTCGACTACACCGCGGACGACGAGCGGCTCGCGGGGCTTCTCGGTGCGCCAGAAGCCGGTGACGCGGTCCCGCGGCGGCGGGTTCGACCAGTCCCGCAGTGCGCCGAGCGCCTCGGACCGCACCGCGGTCGAGAGGACCGGACTGGTCACGGCCGCGAGAACCGCCCTGGCGTTGTCGGCCCCGCCGAGCCGGTAGTTCGCATTGATCGCCCGGCGGGCGAGCGGGTCCGAGTCCGGGATCGGCGACGCGACGAGCTTCGCGAGCTGCGCCGCGAGTTGCGGGAGCAGGTCGTCGAGCGGGAGGTCGTGGATCGCGCGTGCGGCCTCGGTGCGGACGAGCGGGTCGGCGTCGTCGAGGAACGCGGCGAGCCGCCGGTCGCTGAGCCGCCGCTGCACCAGAACGACGGCCATGCGCACCGCGGGGCTCGCGTCGGTCGTGCGGGCCGCGACCGCGTCGGCGTCGCCGATCCGGGCCAGTGCCGCGACGCAGGCGTGCCGCAGGAACGGGTCTTCGTCCTTGTTCGCCTTGAGCGCGTCGAACAGGGGGCCGACGGCCGGCTTGTACTTCAGCTTGCCGAGCGACTGCGCCGCGAAGAACCGCACGCGGGCGCTGGAGTCGGTGAGCCGCTCGACGAGCGCGGCCGCGGCCCCGACGGTGCCCGTGTCGCCGGTGAGCTTCGCGGCTTGCGCGCGGACCTCGTCGTCGGTGTCGGTGAGCCGAGGGGTGACCGCGGCGACCGCCGATGGGTGCTTGCGGGCGAGCTGTCCGAGTGCCCAGAGTGCGTGGATGCGGGCGAGTTGGCTGTCGTTCTTGGTCGCGGCTCCCGCCAGCGACGGAACTACCTCGGTCGCCTTTTCCCGCTCAGCGGCTCGGTCCACGAGAGTGAACTGCGCCCGCAGTCGCACGCGCTGGTCGGCGTGGCCGAGCAACCGCAGCAGTTCCCCACCCGCGAGCTTCCCGAACCCCTCCGCGAACAGCTTCTTCGTTTCCTTCACGACCGGGTCTTCGAGCTTGGCCGGGTCGAACGCGGTGTAGATTCGGCCGCCGAGGCTCTTGCCGCCCCAGTCGAGGTTCACGAAGTCGGCGACGTACAGCTTGCCGTCGTAGCCGAACTCGGCGTCCGTCGCCTTGATCGGCTTGAGGAAGTCGTGGTAGTCCTCGATCTCGAACCCGGCCCCCTTCGGCTTCACCCGGAACGCCTCCAGCCCCGCACCCGGGCCACTGGTGTAGTTGCACATGATGAAGCTGTTCTTGTACCGGTCCGGGAGGCTGGTGCCGCTGGTGAACAGGAACCCGCTCGGCCCGGTGCCGATCTTGCCGACCGCCGGGACGATGTACGCCGGCTGACCGGGGTGCGGGAGGTGCCACAGCCGCTCGGCGAACCACGGGCCGGCCGCGTACGGGCTCGGGATCGTCTGGTACGGCATGTTCCAGCCGGTGTCGCCGCCCTCCACGACGTACACGAGGCGGGCGTGGTCCCCCTTGTCGCAGTTGTTGTCGTCGGCGAACAGGTTGCCGTACTGGTCGAACGCGAGCTCCTGCGGGTTCCGCAGCCCGCGGTGGACGACCTCGAACTCGGTGCCGTCCGGGTTGCACCGGAACACCGCCCCGGTCCGCGGCCCGCTGAACTGCTTGCCCTCCTTGCTGGTCACGTCGAACCCGCGGTCGCCGACGCTGAAGTACAGCTTGCCGTCCGGCCCCCACGCGAGCCCGTGCAGGTCGTGGCCGAGGAACGCGCAGTTCACGCCGAAGCCCGTCAGGAGCGCCTCGCGGGTGTCGGCCCGGCCGTCGCCGTCGGTGTCCTTGAGCTTCCACAGGTTCGGGATGCAGGTGAAGTACACCTCGCCGTTGGTCGCCATCACGCCGGCGGCGAGGCCGTCGAGCGGGGCGTTGAACCCGCCGGCGAACACCGTGCTCTTGTCGGCGACGCCCGTGCCCTTAGTGTCTTCGAGGAGCCGGATCTGGTCGGCGTGCTTGCTGAACCACTTCATCCCGCCGTCGAACTGCTTCGCGTGCTTCTTGAACATCGCGAGGCGGTCGCCGAGGGTGTTCACCTGGAGGTCGTCGTCGAGGAGGAACCCGCGGGAGCGGTTCTCCTCGGTGCCCTGGTTGAACCGGTACTCCTCGGCGACGAACACGCGGTTCCTCTCGTCGAGCCCAATGGCGACGGGGCTCGCGAGCATCGGCTCCGCGGCGAACAACTCGACCTTCACGCTGGCCGGGGCGCGGAACGTCGGGATCTGCTTGCGGGCCGCGTCGGTGCCGTCGGGCAGGGCTGGTTCGGTGACCGGCTCGGGGAGGTCGGCCGGGCGCGGGGCCGGTGCGGGCTCGACGGCCGCGGCCGCGGTGAGTGCGAATAACAGCGCAGCGAGGGCGACAAAGCGGTTGAAGCGCATGGCGGTGTTCGGAGAGGGTCGGGTGGTGGGGGAGCCCGTCGGGGGAGTAGTCATCATACCGCACGCTCCGGCGACCGCCAGACGCTACCCGTGCGACACCGTTCGCCGGGCACGAGGGTACACCGTCCTAGAATGTGGGAACGGTTGGGGCGCACGTCAGGACGGGCCATGCTCAGCGACGACCAACGGGAGCGGCTCGGCGTGTGGGTGCGGGCGGTCGCACCCCGGGCGGTCGCCTACGCGCGGTCGCTCACCCGCGACCCGGACCGGGCCGAGGACGTCGTCCAGGAGTGCCTGTTCCGCCTCCTCCGCCGGGCCGGCGACTACGACCTAGAACGCGACGGCGCGAAGCTGCTGTTCCGCGCCATCTCGAACCTATGCATCAACCAGGCGACCCGCGAGCGCGAACTCGTTGGGCTCGGGTCCGCGACCGGCGACGACGACCGCTCGTTCGATGTGGCCGACCCGTCCGTCCCGCGCCCCGACCAGATCGCCCAGCACCACGAACTCGAGCAGCGGGTCCGCGACGCGCTCCAGAAGCTCCCGCCGGTGCAGCGGGCGGCGGTCGAATTGCGGGCGCTCGGGATGTCGAAGGAGGACATCGCCGAGGCGCTGGGCGTGAGCCCCACCAACGCGGGCGTCCTGGTGTTCCGCGGCCGCAAGCAGCTCGCCGCCGACCTGCGGTCCGTGCTGGGTGAGGCCGGGGCGGAAGAATCCGTGTAACGGGTCGGAGCCCGCGGGGTTGTCCCGGTGTTCCTCCGCCCCTCGCCGGCGGTCGCTGCTGTTTAAGGCGCTCCCATGACCCCACCAAACGACCCGTTCCCGCCGCCGGAACCCGGGCTCGACGCGCTCGTCCGCGCGCAACTCGACGCCGAGGCCGGGCGCGTCGATGCGGGCCGCATGTGGGACCGCCTCGCGGGTCAGTTGCACGCCGACGCCGCACCGGCCACCCGACCGACCCGCCGGTGGGTTCGCGTCGCCGCCGGGTTCGCGACGGTAGCGGCCCTCCTCGTCGCCGCGTTCGTGCTGACCCCGTCCCGGGACGCCGCGGCGACACCGGCCCAGGTGGTTGAGTCTGCACGGGCCGCGTACCGCCCCGACGCGGACCGCTCCTACACGCAGACCGTGCAACTCCCGCCCAACCTGCCCGCCCCGATGAGCCTGCTGCTCGAGAGCGGGCGGGCCGTGACCGTTTGCACCCGCGGGGACCGGTTCGCTGTGACCCCGGGGCTCGGCGGCCGCGGGGCGTGGGGCCGCGACGCGGACGGGCGGGTGTGGATCGCTCCGACCCGCGACGCCGCGGCGCGGTTCACCCCCGCCGAGCTCCCGCCGGCCGTGCTCGACGCGGTCAAGGTCCGCGGCCTCGAAGTCGGCCCGCTCCTGGACGAGGTGCTCAAGGACTTCGACCTCGCGTGGGCCGAGCCGCCCGACCGCGGTGCCCCGACGCAGGCCGTGCGCGCCACCCGCCGCGGCGCTCCGCTCCCGGGCCAGATCCACTCGGCGGAACTCGTCGTCGAGAAGGAGACCCGCGTCGTCCGCTCGCTCGCGCTCCGCCGGCAACTGGCCATCGGCCCGCTGACGCTTTCGTTCACGCTCGCCGACTCGGCCGAGCGCGACCCGGCAATCTACACCGCCGAGGGGCACGTCGATCCGGGCCAGCCCGTCTACGACGCCTCGCGCCCGGTCCTGCGCCGCCGCGTGCTGCTCCTAAACCTCGGGGACGTGATCGTAAACGGTCTGTAGCGGGGGAGCCGCATACGGTCGGTCACACGCTCCGCGCGTGACACCCGCGGCCTTCCGAGCGACCCGGCCGGCTCCGTGCGCCGGGGTGCGACTCGCGGAGCGAGTCGCCACTTTTGAGCTATTTTGACTGCTGCCAACAGGAGATTCCACTCATGCCGCTCCGCTTCATCGTCCCGGCACTCGTCGCCGCTCTCGCGCTGGTCCCATCGGGCGCCGCGCGCCCCGCCGCCGCGAAGCCCGTCGCCGCGTTCTCGCTGACCGACGCCGGCGGGAAGAAGTGGGCGGTCGCCGATCAGAAGGCGAAGTTCACGGTCGTCGCGTTCCTCGCGCTCGAGTGCCCGATGTCGAACGGGTACCTCCCGGTGCTGGGCGAGGTCGCGACCAAGTACGCCGACAAGGGCGTCGCGGTCGTCGGCGTGTTCCCGGACCCGGACGCGACCGCGGCACAGGCGACGGCGCACGCGAAGGAGTACAAGGTTCCGTTCCCGGTATTCGCCGACCGCGAGCAGGTGTCGGTCGCGGCGCTCGCACCCAAGGTCACCCCCGAAGCCGTCGTCCTCGACGAGAAGCAGGTGGTGCGGTACCGCGGGCGGATCGACGACGGGTTCGCCGCCCGGCTCAAGCCGCGGGCCGTGGTCACCCGGCACGACCTCGCCTTGGCGCTCGACGAACTCTTGGCGGGGAAGGCCGTGAGCGAGCCCGAGACGAAGGCGCTCGGGTGCCCGATCAGCGTCGCCGAGGTGAAGCCGGCCGCGGCAGCGGGGGCCGTCACCTTCCACAAGGACGTGCTGCCGGTGCTCCAGTCGCACTGCCAGTCGTGCCACCGGCCGGGCCAGGCCGGACCGTTCCCGCTCCTGACGTACAAGCAGGCGGCGAAGTGGGCCGACCTGTGCGTCGAGGAGGTCGCCGCGAAGAGGATGCCGCCGTGGAAGCCGGCCCCGAACGCGCTGCTGGCCGGCGAGCGGAGCCTGCCGCCCGCGGCCGCGAAGGTGCTGGAGCAGTGGGTCGCGCAGGGGATGCCCGAGGGCGACCCGAAGGACGCCCCCGCCCCGCTGAAGTTCGACGACACCTGGACGCTCGGCGAGCCGGACATGGTCCTCGAAGCCAGTTCCGACGTGACCGTCGCGGCGAAGGGGCCGGACCACTTCCGCGTCCTCGTGTTCCCGACGAACCTGACCGAGGACAAGGACGTGGTCGCCGTCGAGATCCGGCCCGGGAACCCGAAGGTCGTCCACCACACGGTGAACCTGATCGACCGCACCGGGACGGCTCGCAAGCTCCAGGGCCAGGCCGCCGCGAAGGCGGACCCCACGGACGCGGACCGCGGACCGGGCTACGCGGTGAAGATGGGGTTCGGGTTCGTCCCGGACCGCTCCGGCATCCTCGGCGGCTGGGCACCGGGGATGCTCCCGAAACTGCTGCCCGACGGCGTCGCGATCCGGCTCCCGAAGGGCTCCGACATCGCCATCCAGATCCACTACCACCGCACCGGCAAGGAGGAGACGGACCGCACCCGGGTCGGGCTGTACTTCGCCAAGAGGCCTGCGAAGGAGCGGTTCTCGTCGCTGCCGGTGGCCGGACTGTTCTGGGCGATCCCGGCGGGCCAGAAGGAGTACGTCGTGGACCGGTCGTGGCGCACGACCGAGGACGCGACCGTGTACCGCCTGATCCCGCACATGCACCTGCTCGGGAAGGACATCGAGCTGTTCGCGACCCTCCCCGGCGAGAAGGAGCGGAGCCTCATCCGCATCCCGGTGTGGGACTACAACTGGCAGGAGCAGTACGACCTGAAGGAGCCGCTGAAGCTCCCGCAGGGGACGGTCCTGCGGGTGCGGGCGACGTTCGACAACTCGGCCGAGAACCCGAACAACCCGAGTTCGCCGCCGAAGGTGGTGCGGCTCGGCGAGCAGACGACCGACGAGATGTGCTTCGTGTTCCTCGGCGTCTCCTCCGCCGGCTTCCCGCAAGCGCTCATCCCGACCGGGAAGTGGTAGCTGTTGCCCCCGCTCTGGTACCTACTCGGGCAGCGGTTTGCCCTTGGTCTCGGGGGCGAACGCGATCAGCACCAGCCCGAACAGGTAGACGACCGCAACGACGGCGCAGGCGTTGGCGTAGTTGCGGTCGAACGCATCGAGGAGGTTCAGCATCTGGAGTTGGCCGACGGCGGCGATGATCCGCCCGAAGTTGAACCCGAACCCCTGGCCGGTGGCCCGGACCGAGGTGCGGAACAGTTCCGGGAGGTACAGCGGGAGCCAGCCGTAGAACGACGCCGAGATCATGCCGAGCAGCCCGGCCGACAGCACGAACGCGAGGCCGTACACGGAGTTCAGCTTGTAGAACCCGACCATCGTGACCATCGACAGGACGCACAGCGCGGCATAGACCGGCCGGCGGCCGAGCCCGCCGCCGAGGAGCGCCGCTCCGACGCACCCGATCGCCGCCCCGATCGACGACGACACCTGCACCCACGGCCGGGCGTCGGGCGACGTGCCCCCGGGCAGGGTGCCGACGAACATGTACACCCACATGAGCCCGGCCCACGTCGCCAGTAGCGGAACGCCGCTCAGCCCCGCCGCGAGGAGCATCCGCAGGAGCGTCTCGCGCCTTGCCTCGGGCGAGAGCGGCGACCGCGAGAGGTAGCCGCGGGCCGGGGTGAGGTAGCCGACGATCACCACCACGAGCGCGACGACCGAGATCGAGACCCGTGCGAGCAAACTCAGGCCGGGTGTGGACCACACGGCGATGATGCCGACGGCCGCCCCCGCTCCGATCAGCACCCCGAGCAGGTCGCGGCTCGACCAGTGCGACGCCGCGCCGGAGGCCTTTTCCTTCTCCCACTTCTCGGACTCGGGGACGAACAGCCGGATCAGGAGCGTGAGCAGGGCCGGGAGCGCGCCCATGAGCATCAGCAGCCGCCAGTCGCCGTGCGAGGTGAGCTTCGCGGCCACGTCCTGCGGGATTCCCACGGTTGTGAGCCAGACGGGCACCTCTTCGCCGACGCGGTTGAGGCCGAGTTTGATGAACCCGCAGACGGTGTACCCGAAGTTCCCGAACGCGCCGATCAGGCCCGCCAGCCAGGCCCGCGAGGCGTTCGGCCACACCTCCATCACGAGTGCGACGCCGAGCGCCCACTCGCCGCCCATCCCGAGCGCGCCCAGGAACCGCAGGGCCGCGAGCACCTCGGGCGACCCGGACGCGGCCGAGAGCCCGCTACAGAGCGAGTACATCAGCACGCTGGCGGTCATCGCCCGGACCCGGCCGATCTTGTCGCCGAGCCACCCGAACACGACCCCGCCGGTCGCCGCACCGACGAGGAAGCACGCCATGACGATGCCGAACCACTTATCGACGCTCCCCTTGTCGGGCCGCGCCGGGTCGCTGGGGTCGCGGAGCCACTCCTCCAGGGCGTTGCGGCCGACGAGCGGGAAGAGGCCCATCTCCATGCCGTCGAACATCCAACCCATGAGGGCGGCAACGAGGGTGAGGTAGCGGCCGCGGGACGTGGTCGGTGGGTTCATGGTTCGGGCGGCGTGGCAGCGCCAACAGGGGAGGTCGGTTTGACCTGTTGTACGCAGCCGGCCACGCGCCCGTCGAGCAGCCGTCACTTCTTCGGTGGGTCCTTCGGCTCGGCCGGCCAGCGGAAGGGCTTCACCGCTTTGGGGTCGAACCCGGCGAGGTGGCCGGGCTCCGTGCGGTCGGCCGGGCGGACGTACCGCCACTCGCTCCCGCGGAACACCTCGTCCACCAGCGCGAACGCCCGCGGGTCGTACTTCTCGAGTTCGCCGCGGGTGCGGACGTGGTTGTGGTCGTGGTCCGGAAGCCGGTTGGTGTCGAAGTACGACTGCACCACCTCGGCCCAGTACTCCTCCTTGTTCTTCCCGGCGTACTTGTCCTTCCACAGCCCGTCGCCGACGGCCCTGTCGTAGGTCTTCTTGAGCCGCGCGTCGAACTCCTTGTCCGCGGTCTTCAGCCCCATCAGGTGCATCGCGTGGGCGAACTCGTGAACCAGGATGTTCTCCTGGCGGTACGGGTCGCCCGGCAGGCCGAGGAGGTTCTCCTCGCCGCACGATACGGCCGGGCGGGCGCGGGTGGGGCCGAGGCCGCGGGCGCGGCGGTCGTAGTACGCCTTCGGCGTCAGGTCGCTGTGCTCGGGGACGTCGGTGGTGAACTCGTCGGCCGCCATCACCGCGAACCGGCACCCGCTCTCGATGAGCGCCTGGCGCACGTCCGGCCGCGGGTCCAGCATCTGGTTGATGAGGTACGCCGCTTCGAGGAGCGCGTGGTCGTTGACCTTCGCCGAGCCGAGTACGGGGAACCCCCGTGCGCTCACGTACTTCGTGTACTTGGCGTTGAACCCGGGCGGGGGTGCGGTCACCCGAAGTGTGACGAGCCGCGGGGCGGGGGCAAGGGCCCTCGCGGTCGCTTCCCGCGGGAACGGGGCTTCCGTGAGCGGGGCGCTCGCTCCCGCAGGGGCGAGGACGCAGAGCAGCGCGAGGGCGAGCGGGTTCATGGCCGGGTCTCGGGTCGCGGACTACGAGATCAATTCCGGGATGACGTGCCCGTGAACGTCGGTGAGTCGCCGGTCGATGCCGTTGTGCCGCACCGTGAGCTTCGTATGGTCGATGCCGAGCAGGTGCAAGATTGTCGCGTGGACGTCGTACACCTCGGTCGGGTGCTTGCGGTCGGCCGGCTTGTACCCGAAGTCGTCGCTGAGCCCGTGCGTCGTGCCGCCCTTGATGCCGCCGCCGGCGAGCCAGTTCGTGAAGCAGTACGGGTTGTGGTCGCGGCCCTTGCCACCCTGCGAACTCGGCATCCGCCCGAACTCGGAGGTCCACAGGATGATGGTGTCCTCGAGCAGCCCGAGCCGCTTCAGGTCGGCGATCAGCGCCGCCGCGCCGCGGGCCATGCCGAACGCGAGCGGGCCGTGGTCGCGGTGGATGTCCTCGTGCGAGTCCCAGTTCCGTCGCGGGAACCCGTTGTCGTTCCCGCTCCAGATCTGAACGAACCGCACGCCCCGCTCCAACAGCCGGCGGGCGACGAGGCACTTGCGGCCGAAGTAGTCCGTCTCCTCGACCGGGTTGATCTCCTTGTCGAACGCCGACTTCCCGTGGTCGAGCCCGTACAGCTTCAACACGCTGGCCGGCTCGCGGGAGATGTCGAGCGCCTCGGGGGCCGCGAGTTGCATCTTCGCGGCCAGCTCGTAGCTCTGGATCCGCGCGTCGAGTCGCTCGTCGCCGGGCCGGCCGGCGGAGTGCTCGCGGTTCAGTTGCGAGAGCAGGTCGATCCCGGCCCGGTCGCTCTGCTTGGTGATGAACTTCGCCCGCTCGTCCGGGAACAGGTCCTCAACCGGGGTCTTGCTCCCGGGGTAGATCGCGCTGCCCTGGTACTGTGCGGGCAGGAACGCGCTGTCCCAGTTCTTCGTGCCGTTCGACGCGAGCCCGCGGTGGTCGGGCAGCACCACGAACGTCGGGAGGTTCTGGTTCCCGCTCCCGAGCCCGTAGCTCGCCCAGCACCCCATCGCCGGGAACCCGGGGCGGTTGAACCCGGTCGTCTGGAGCAGGGTGCCCTGACTGTGGACCCCGGTCTTGCCGATCACGTTGTGGACGAACGCCATCTCGTCGACGACGGCGCCCAGCGGCGCGACCGTCTCGGACAGCATCTTCCCGCTCTTGCCGTATGGCTTGAAGTCCCACACGGGCTTGAGCCACGGGCCGAGGCCGTTCTGGAACGCCTCGACGTGCTCGCCGAAGTTGGCGGGCTTGCCGTGCTGCCGGACCAGCTCGGGCTTGTAGTCGAACAGGTCGACGTGGCTGGCCCCGCCGGCCATGAACAACTGGACGACGCGCTTGGCCCGCGGCTTGTGGTGGACGCCGCCGTCGGGCCGCTTCGGGGCGTCGGCGAGCAGCCGGTCGGAGCCGAGCAGGGCGGCGAGGGCGATGCCCCCGAGCCCGCCGCCCGAGTTGAAGAGAAAGTCTCTTCGGGAAGTGCGGAGTGCGGAGTGCGGAGTGCGGAGTGAAGAACCACGATGCACGGTCATGTTCGCATCCCGTCAGGTGTCTCGGTACAAGGGTGCCACGCGAACCGCGAGCGGCTCAGTCCACGAACACGAACTCGTTCAAGTTGAGGATCACGCGACAGGCGTTGGCGAGCCCGTGTTCCTTCGCGTAGGCGGTGAGGGACTCCAACTCCTTCGGGGTCGGGGTGCGGCCGAACGCGAGGCGGACCGCCGCTGTGATCCGGCCCGCGTCGTCGGCCGCGAGCTTCTCCACCCGCTCGGCGAAGTGCTTCGCCATCGCGACCGCGAGCTTGTTGTTCAGCAGCGCGAGCGCCTGCTGCGGGGTCAGCGTCTGGTTCCGCTTCTCGACCGCCAGCGACGGGTCGGCACAGTCGAGGGCGACCATGAACGGCTGCTGCTTCGACCGCACCACGAACCGGTACACCGCCCGCCGGTGGGCCTTCGCGTCCTCCGGGTCGTGGAGGTGGTACTGGTAGTGCGGCGAGTGCTCGGGGTGCTCGACGACGAAGTCCTTGAAGCTCGGGCCGCCCATCGTCAGGTCGAGCTTACCGGCGACCGACAGGATCGAGTCGCGGACCGCCTCGGCCTCCAGCTTGCGGCGGTTCTGCCGCCACAGGTAGCGGTTGTCGCTGTCCAGCCTGGTGTTCGCCTCGTTCGCGGCCGACGCCTGCTTGTACGTCTTGCTGGTCACGATCAGCCGGTGGAGCTTCTTGAGCGACTGGTGCTCCCGCAGGTCCGCGGCGAGGAAGTCGAGCAGTTCGGGGTGCGTCGGCAGTTGGCCCATCTTGCCGAAGTCGCTCGGCGTGTCAACGATGCCGCGGCCGAAGTGGTACTGCCACACCCGGTTCGCCATGACCCGCCAGGTGAGCGGGTTGTCGGGCGACGCGATCCAGTTCGCCAGCGCTGCGCGCCGCTCGCCCTCGGTGTGGTTGGCCGGGAGGTCGAAGGTGCCGTTCAGGCCGGGGATCGCACGGATCGCACCCGGAACGACTTCCTTGCCCGGTCGCGTGACGTCGCCCCGCGACAGGACGAAGATCGGCCGCGGGGTGCCGCCCTTCGTGCCCGTCCCGATGAAGTTGCCGGCCCCGGAGTGTACGGTCGAAACGTACGTCACCCGGCGGGAGCCGGCGAGCTTCGCCACCTCCGCGTCGAGGGCGCGGACCTGCGCCTCGGTCGCCGCCAGGTCGGCCGCGTTGTCGCCCCCGAGGGCGCGCTTCAAGAGGCCGTCCCGCTTGTCCTTCAGGCCCGCCAGTTCCGCGGGGGTGCGGGCGGGGCCGGGGGGGTAGATTCCGTCGGTGACGTTGGAGGTCCGCCACCGGGGGACGACCTCCGTCTCGTCGTGCGCCGTCACCGCCTTGCCCGTGGCCCGGTTCTTGCCGGCGGCGTCGTACACCTCCAGCTCGGCCAGGGCGAGGATGAAGTCGTCCGGGAGCCGCGCCGCCAGCCTGGTCGCGGTCAGCCGCACGTACCGGCCGGGCTTCTCGCCCTTCGCGGCGTAGGCCGTGAACGCGTCCGTCCCCGGGTTCGGCAGGTCGCTCCCCGTCTGGTCGACCAGGACGACCCCGGTCTTGAACTGCGGGTCGTTCGACAGCTCGAGCTTGAACCGGACCGGGAACCCGAACCCCGGGCCGATCTGGTTGAAGTCGTCCAGGCACGGCCGCAGGACGACCCGATCGACCGCCACCGGCCCGCCGAGGTCGACCTGCACCCACTTCACCTCGTCCCGCTTGGTCGAGATGGCCGAGTGGTACCCGTACTCGGGTGCCTGCGCGGCCCCCCGCGGCTTGCTCCCGTCGGCGATCTGCTGCTCCAGGCCCTCCAGCTCCGGCCCGGCCGCCTTGCGGGCGGCCGCGGTGAGGGCCGCCGCGTGCTGGGCGGCGGCCGCCCGCTTCGCCTGGAGTTCGGCCCGCCGGGCCGCGACCTTCGGGTCCGAGTCGTACGGGCGATCGACGCGATCGACGGCCGCGAACACGGCCTGGAGGCGGTAGTAGTCCTCCTGCGGGATCGGGTCGAACTTGTGGTTGTGGCACTGGGCGCAGCTCACCGTCAGGCCCATGAAGGTGCCGATGGTGTTGGCGACCATGTCGTCCCGGTCCAGGTGCCGGGCGACCTTGCCGTCGATCTTTGACTCGGGCACCTCGATGTGGCCGATCAGGTCCCACGGCCCGGCGGCGAGGAACCCGAGCGCCTCGATGCCGTCCACCGTCCCCGGGAACAGCACGTCGCCCGCGACCTGCTCCTTCACGAACCGGCCGTAAGGCTTGTCCTCGTTGAGCGAGCGGATGACGTAGTCGCGGTACGGCCAGGCGTGCGGCCGCGGCTGGTCCTTGTCGTACCCGTGCGTCTCGCCGAAGTGGACGACGTCGAGCCAGTACCGCGCCCACCGCTCGCCGTACTGCGGCAAGGCGAGCAGCTTCTCGACCAGCCGCTCGTAGGCGCCCGGGGCCGGGTCCCTGGCGAACGCTTCCACTTCTTCCGGCGACGGGGGCAGGCCGATCAAGTCGAAGTACAGGCGGCGGATCAGGGTCACCCGGCCCGCCTCGGCGGACGGCGCGAGCCCCTTCTCGGCGAGCTTGGCGGCCACGAACCCGTCGATCGGGTTCGCCCCGGCGGGCACGGCCGATTTCGCGATCGCCTTGAGGCTCCACCAGTCGGCGGGGTTGACCGCTTGCCCGTCGTCGGGCCACACCGCACCTTGTTCCACCCACGCATTGAGGGTCGCGACCTCGGCGGCCGTGAGCCGCTCCCCCTTGGGCGGCATCTTCGTGTCGTCGGTCGCGACGACGCGGTGGATCAGAAGGCTCTCGGTTGCTTTCCCCGCGACGAACGGCTTGCCCGACTCGCCGCCCTTGAGTGCGTCGGCCCGCCGGTCGAGCCGGAGGTCGCCGCGCTGCTTGTCCGGGCCGTGGCACGAGAAACAGTGCTTGGCGAGGACCGGCTTCACGTCCCGATCGAACTCGACCGGCCTCGGGTCGGCGGCCGGCACCCCGCGGGCCTCCTGCGCAAGCGGGAGCCGGAGCAGCAGGACCGACGCGGCGGCGGCGAGAACGGCGACGGCGAGCGGGAGGGTTGGGAGACGGAGCATCGATCGACTCGCGGGAAGGAGCGAACAGGCGGGATAGAAGAAATAGTACCCCACGGGCCAGCGCCCACTCATCCCGCAATCACGGGACGGGCGGGGTTTATACCAGTTTCTCTTTCAGCGCCTTGGCCACGGCCCCGGATCGCGTGTGGACGTGCAACTTCTCGTAGATGTTGCGGATGTGCGTGTCGACGGTGTGGACGCTCAGGTCGAGTTCCGAGGCGATCTCCTTCTTGATGAGCCCCTGCACCATGAGGTCGAGCACCCCGCGCTCGCGCTCGGTGAGTCCGTAGTCCGCCGGCGGGGGCGAGAGCCGCGCGAACATCTCGAGGACGCGGCGCGCGATCCGGCCGTTCATCGGCGACCCGCCGGCCAGCACGTCGCGGATCGCCGCGGTGATCTCCCCCACCGGGGACATCTTGAGCAGGTAGCCCGTGGCCCCGGCGCAGATCGCGCGGAAGATCTTGTCCTCGTCCTCGAAGACCGTCAGGACGATGACCCGCACGCCCGGGGCGGCCGCGACGAGCCGCGGGATGCCGTCGAGCCCGCTCATGCCCGGCAGGCCGATGTCGAGCAGGATCACGCCCGGGGGCTCGCGGCTGGTCGCCAGCGCCGCGAGCGCGTCCTCGCAGTTCGCGAAGGCCGCCGGGCACGCCAGCCCCGGGGCCGCGTCGACCACCCGCATGATGGCCCGCCGGTACGAGTCGTTGTCCTCGATCGTCCACACGCGGGCCGGTTGCGCTGCGCTCACCATGGGGTCACCTGATCGGGACGTTAAGGGTCAGGGTCGTGCCCCCGCCGGGCACCGTCCGAACGGTCACCTCGCCGCCCAGGGCGGTCGCGCGGAACCGGACCCCCCGGAGCCCGGTCCCGGCGGTCACCTTGCCCGGGTCGAACCCGACCCCGTCGTCGGCCACGGTCACGAGGAAGGCGTCGGCCACGCGGCCGCACCTCACGGTGACGTTCCGCGCGCGGGCGTGGCGGGCGACGTTGTGGAGGATTTCCTTGAACGCGAGGAAGAGCTGCCGCTTGAACTCGAGCGAGACGCGGGCGGGCAGGCAGCCGTCGGGGGCGTCGAAGGTGAACGTGACCCCGACGAGCAGGGTCGCGGCCGATTCCCGGAGCTTGGCCAGCAGGTCGCCGCTAGTGTCCGGGCCGCGGCCCATGAGCCACACGAGGTCGCGGAGCGAGTCCGCCGTGCGCTGCGCGACGCGGGCGATCTCGGGCAGGTCGTCCGCGTCCCCGGCCTGGGCCAGGAGCAGGATGCCGCCGAGGTTGCTGCCGACCTCGTCGTGCAGGTCGCGGGAGATCCGATCGCGGAGCCGCTCGGCCTCGCGGCGGCGGGCGACCCGCCCGCGCCAGACGACCGCGCCGACGAGGACGGCCGCGGCGACCGCGAGCCACCCTGCGAGGGTGACGAGCCGGGCGTAGGCGTTGGCCCGGGTCTCGTCGAGGGCCGCCTCGACCGCCCGCCACGCGGCGTGCCACTGGTTCGTCTTCGCTTCCACCGCCGCCCACTCCGGCCACTCGGCGAGGCGGTGCTGGCTCGCGTACCCGTCCACGAGGTGCCGGGTGCCCCACAGCCCCCGCTCGATGGTATCGCGCGCGGCCACGGGCCGCCCGAGGGTGACGTTCGTGCCGCCGCTGTAGACCTGGAGTTCCGCGAGCGCGAACACGTAGTCCTGGGTCCGCTCCCAGAGCCGGGTCGCCGTCACCCGCACGTACCGGCCCCGGAACCCGTCAGCCGGTACGACCACGAGCCCGTCGCCGGGGTTCGGGTAGTCGGCCGCGGTCGCGTCCAGGAGGACCCGCCGGGAGGCGAACGCGGCGTCCGAGGCGACCTCGACCCGGAACCGGAGCGGGAACCCGAACCCGCTCCGCTCCGCGAAGTCGCTCGGCCGGGCGGGGACGAGCCGGACCTCCTGGAGCTCGCGGTCCTCTCCCAGGTCCACTTGCACCCACTTCTCCGCGTCGGGGGCGGGGCTGATGTCCGAGTGGTAGCCGTTGGCGGGGCTGAGTTCGGGGGCGAGCGGGGGGCCGATGATCCCCTGACCGTCGACGAGGTTCCGCAGGCTCCAGACGGGACCGTTCTCGAGCGGGTCGGACCCGACGACGGCGCACCCCGCGGCGACATTCCGATTCCCCGAGAGGACCATCACCTCGCCGAGCGCGAAGAAGTACAGCGCACCGCGGGTGGTGAGGACGGTCGCGGTGACCCGGACGTACCGGGCGGGCCGCTGGTTCGCCGGCACGATCACCGGCCGGTCGCCGGAAGTGACGCCGATCTCGGCCACCAGGAAGGCGTCCGATAGGTCCTCCTTGTCGGCGAGTTCGACCCGCACTTTCCGCGGGAACAGGTACCCGGGGCCGGCCTCGCCGGTCGGGCCGACGGCCGGGACGATCACGACGGTGTCGATGGCGTGGCGGTCGTACAGGTCGATTTGAACCCACCGGGCGCTGGTCGAGGTGTGCGCGGCCCGGCTGTGGTAGCCGAGGGCCGGGCAGGCCGCGAGCGGGGCGCGGGGGGCGGGGGTGCCGGCCCGCAACTCGCGGCGCCGCTCGTCGAGTGCGCGGAAGTCCGGGCTGACCCACTTGGCCAGGGTGTCGAGGGCGGTCGGCTGTGCGGCGCCCGCGGGCGGAACGGCCACGAGCACGGCCGCCAGGGCAAGAACGGCGCTGCGGAGCATGCCACCAGTATCCGGCGTGGGGGGCCGTACCGCCCCTGCGTTCCGGGGGGGGGGGGGGGGGGCCGGGGGGTCGGGCGGGCCCGTCTGCGCGGTGGCCGCCGGCCCGATGGGTGCGAGTGTGTCGCGGCCGGCTCGGGCGCTACTCGTCGCTGACCACGTTCCCGTCGTTGATCGACCCCATGTTCGCCCAGGTCGTGCCGGTGACGGCGTTGCGGACGAACTGCACGCTCCCGTCGCACCGGACCGCGTTCGCCCCGCCGGTGTGCCGGCTGCGGGCGGCGTTCTGCCCGGCGGCCCCGGCCGCGGCGCACGGCAGCAGCGGGTCCGTGTTCGGCGAGCACCGCCCCGTGTCGGGCGACGTCGAGTTCGGGGTGTTGATGGTCATCACCATGAACCCGGTGTACGAGGCGTCGTCGTTGAACACGTCGCCGCGGGCGTCGTTCCCGTCCGTGTCGGTCTTCGCCAGGATGATCTCCGCCATCAGGACCGTGTTCGACGTGCCGTCGGTGACGTCGGTCATCCTGGTCTTGAACGGGCTCCCGGCCGCACCGTTGGTCCACCCGAAGGGGGCACGGGACGTGGCCGAGGTGCCGTTGGAGACGACGTTGCCCCAGTTCACCATGTAGTTGCTCCGCGCCCGGTAGTACGGGTCGCCCTTCCAGATCGCCCCGACCCGGTCGCTCGGGCAGTAGTAGATGCCCGGGGTCTGCGCGCACACTCCTGTCGTCGCGTTCGTGTTGATGCGGCCGGCGTCGTGGAAGTTGCCGGCGTCCGTGTTGCCGTACTGCCCCGCGAGGGCCGACTGCTCAACGTACGGCCACAGGTACACGATCCAGGTTTTGCGGCCGCCGCTGTTCGTTGCCCCGATCGGGAACGTTTGCGCCGCGTCGTGGTGGCCGTGCATCGCCAGCCCCCACTGCTTGAGGTTGTTCTGGCACTTCATCCGCGACGCCGCCTCGCGGACCTTCTGCACGGCGGGGAGGAGCAACCCGATCAGGATCGCGATGATCGCGATCACCACGAGCAGCTCGATGAGCGTGAACCCGCCCAGGCGGTCGCGCCGCTGCACTGCTCGGACCGGAACCCGGCTCAACACGGACGATGACATGATGACCTCGGGAACGAGAAGATGAGACTCGGTGGGATGTTGTTCGCGTACTCTTCCCACCTCCCCACACCCTACTCGCGGCCAAAAGTGTCACGCCTCACGCGATCACGTGAAGCGTGCTATAGTCTTGCGAATCTAATCTTTCTTACACCTCCCGCCGCACGCAGCTCGAACCACTCGGAGCCCACCATGTTGTCGATCCCCGTCGGCGCGACCCGCCTGTGCGACGGCGCGACCCGCCGGACGTTCCTCCGTGCGGGGGCGCTGGCCGTTCCGGGGCTCTCGCTGTCCCTCGCGGACCTGTTGCGGGCCGAGGAGCGGGCCGGCTCCCGGTCCCGGCACAAGGCGGTCATCCACATCACGCTCGGCGGCGGCCCGCCGCACCAGGACACGTTCGACCTGAAGCCCGGCGCGCCGGCCGAAATCCGCGGCGAGTTCAAGCCGATCCGAACCGCCGTGCCGGGCCTGGACATCTGTGAAGTGTTCCCGAAGATCGCGGGGCTCGCCGACAAGTTCGCGGTTCTGCGCTCCATCGTGGGGGCCGAAGCACGGCACGACACGTTCCAGTGCCTCACCGGCTGGAAGCTCGATGAGCTGGGCAGCCTCGGGGGGCGGCCGTGCCTCGGGGCCGCGGCGGGGAAGCTCCTCGGGCCGGTGCCCGGGTCCGCCCCGACCGTGGTGGGCCTCAACAACATCGGGACGTGGCGGCGGGCGGGGCACGGCGGCTTCCTCGGGCCGGCGCACGGGCCGTTCCTCCCACAGGGGCCGGCCCTCAGCGACATGCGACTGAAGGGCACGACGGCCGACCACCTCGCGGACCGCAGGCGGCTCCTCGCGGCGTTCGACACGGCCCGCCGCGACGCCGACCGGTCGGGGGCGATGGGAGCGATGGACGAGTTCGAGAAGCGGGCGTTCGAGGTCATCACGTCGTCCCGGCTGGTCGAGGCGCTCGACCTCTCCAAGGAGCCCGAGAAGGTCCGCCAGCGGTACGGGGACGGGAAGCCCTACGGCAGGCACATCCTCGACGGCTCGCCGACCGCGAACGAGATGTTCTTGCTGGCCCGGCGGCTCGTCGAGGCCGGCGTCCGCGTGGTCACGGTCCCCTACGGCCGCTGGGACTCGCACCTGGACAACTTCCACTTCATGCGGGACCACGGGCCGAAGCTCGACCAGGCGCTCACGGCGCTGGTGGAAGACCTCGACGCCCGGGGCATGCTCGACGACGTGACGGTCATCGCGTGGGGCGAGTTCGGGCGCACGCCGAAGATCAACAAGGACGCGGGCCGCGACCACTGGCCCGAGGTGAACTGCGCGATCCTCGCCGGCGGCGGCATGAAGGTCGGCCAGGTGATCGGGAGCACGACGCGGTACGCCGAGAGCGCCAAGGACCGGCCGATCGACTTCCAGGAGGTGCTCGCGACGCTGTACCACAACCTCGGCATCGACGTGACCACGGCGCAACTGACCGACCCGACCGGTCGCCCGCAGTTCCTCGTCGACGCGAAGCCGATCCGCGAACTCGTCGGGTGACGGAGCGGGGCGGTGTGAACGAGAAAGCGGTCCGAGGAGTCCCTCGGGCCGCTTCGTTCCCGCGCGTCTACTTCCCGACCTGGCCCGCGGAGGGCTCGCGGCACCGCCGGCCGAACGTCTCCGTGGCCAAGAACGGAACCACGACCGGCGGGGTTGCTCCAGACCGTTCTTGGCCACGGAGACGTTCGGCCGATAGCGGTGCTGGAACAGCCCTCCCCGGGGCGCACGACAAGCCATGTACTCGGACGACGCAACATCGTCCCGTCGCAGGGCGACGAGCTAAACCACCACGGGAACGGTGCCAGCGTACTCCGCACCTCTCGCGCTCGCAAGCGACTTTCACCTCGACACGCTCTCGGCGCGACGCTATGAGACCGGCGTGGCAGGCTTCGGGGGAAGGCTGCGCGCCGTCGGGGGAAATGCTGATGACTCGTCTCGTGCTGCTGGTCGCGGCGGGGGTTGCCGGACTGTCGGGCTGTGCGACCCAGGCAAGGTACGTCGAGCGGACCGCCGACTCCGGCGTCATCGCCATTCCCGAGAACACCGACACGTTCCCGTCGTTCAGCCGGTCCGAGGCGCTGTCGCTCATCGAGAAGCACGTCGGCCCGAACTACGACATCGTCGAGGAGCGGCCGGTCGCCACCCAGGTGCCGAACCGCCGGAACCTCCAGGCCGAGACGGAGTTCGTCCGGAGCCCGAACCGCATTACCCCGTCGACCGCAACGGACCCCCGCACGCCGGTGGCCGAGGGGACGCACGAGGTCACGGAGTGGCGGATCGCGTACCGCAAGCGCACCGGTTCGTGGCTGAGTGACGGCGGACTCACCACGTCGGCCGCGGCGCTGACTCCGGCAGCGGGTGAGGTTCAACAGACCCAGTACCAGTCGGGGGCCGTGCACGCGAGCGTCGTCAACGCCGGCGGCATTGTGCCGTCCGTTGCCCCGGGCGGCGGGGTGGTGACGGCCGACGGGACCGGCACGCCGCGGTGACGCGCACTACCCTACCCGCATGAGTCCCGAACCCGAATTCCGCCGCGACCCGGTGTGCGGCCGGTGGGCGGTCGTCGCCCCGGAGCGGTCGCACCGGCCCATCACCCTTGAGGGCGTCGAGCCGCGGCACCGCCGCAACGGCGAGCGCCGCCCGTGCCCGTTCTGCCCCGGGCAGGAGCACGACACCCCGGACGAGGTGCTCGCGTACCGCGACCCGGGCTCTCCCCCGGACGGTCCCGGGTGGCACCTCCGCGTCGTGCCGAACAAGTTCCCCGCGGTGCGGCCCGACGTCGGCGGCGCGTTCTGCGCCGTCGGGGGCATGGTGTTCCTCACCACGCCCGGGTTCGGCCGCGCCGAGGTCGTCATCGAGTGCGCCGAGCACCTCGCCGACCCAACGGCCCTGTCCCCGCAACAACTCACCGACGTGTTCCGCGCGTACCGCGCGCGCCTGGTCGCGCTCGCGGACGACTCCCGACTCGCCTACGCCGCGGTGTTCAAGAACGTCGGGGCCGAGGCCGGCGCGTCGCTGGGCCACACCCACTCGCAAATCATCGCGCTGCCGATCGTCCCCGACGCGATCGAGGCCGAGCTCCTGGGGGCCGAAGCGTTCCACGCGCGCACCGGGCGGTGCGTGTTCTGCGACCTCGCGGCCCGCGAACTCGCCGCCGGCGAGCGGGTCGTCGCCCGGTCCGAAAACTTCCTCGCCGTCACCGCGTTCGCCCCGCGGTACGCCTACGAGTTTTGGGTGCTGCCCCTGGCGCACTCCGCCCGTTATGAAGCGATCACCGACGCGCTCGCGTCCGAACTCGCGGGCCTTATCCGGCGCGTCCTGGTCGCACTCGACGGGGTGCGGGCCGAGCCGGCGTACAACTGGTTCCTCCACACGGCCCCGCTGCGGTCCCCCGAACTGCCGCACTACCACTGGCACATCGAGGTGCTCCCCCGCACGGCGCGGCCCGCCGGGCTGGAGTGGGGGTACGGGTGCTTCATCACCACCGTGTCGCCCGAGCACGCGGCGGCCGAACTCCGCGGAGTGTTGCCGCCCGATCAACGGCCGGTAGGCTGACGCTTTCGGCACTCTGCGACGGGGCGACCCATGCGAATCGGCATCTTCGGCGGCACGTTCGACCCGGTCCACCTGGGCCACCTCATCATCGCCGAGCAGTGCCGGACCCAGGCCGGGTTCGACCAGGTGTGGTTCGTGCCCAGCGCGCACCCGCCGCACAAGGCGGGGCAGGGGGTCACGCGGTTCGACCAGCGGTGCGACATGATCGAACTGGCGATCGCGGGCCACCCCTCGTTCCGGGTCGAGCGGATCGAGCAGCAGCTCGCGCCGCCGAGCTACACGGCCGAGACGCTCGCCGAACTCGCCCGCCGCCAGCCGAGCGACGAGTTCTTCCTGCTCATGGGGTCCGACGGGCTCCCGGACCTCCCGGGCTGGTACGAGCCGCACCGCGTGATCGAGCGCGCCGGGCTCGTGGTCGTCCCGCGGCCCGGCGTCATGCTCTGGACCGCCGAGCGGCTCGCGACCGCCCTCGGGGTGCCCGTCGCGGCGGTGCGGATGCGGTTCGTCGCGTGCCCGATGATCGAGATCGCCAGCCGCGAGTTGCGCCGGGCGGTCGCCGACGGGCTGAGCGTCCGGTACCTGGTCCCGCGGGCGGTCGAGGAGTACCTCAACGACCGCAAACTGTACGCCCGGAAGTGACCCCACCGGGGGCGTTCTCATTGATTCGGCGCGGGTGCGCCACCCGTCGCCGATGAACTCCATTTTCGCCAAATCAACCTAATTCTTGCGGACAATTTTGTATCAGATTATAGCAAGTCGTTTCGGGCGTATAACTTGAGCCGATGCGGCTCAATTCCGCTTCGCCACGCTCCGCCCGGACAAACTTCGGTCCGAATGAGACGGGGAGCGGCCGATGGCGCGAAGCGGACCGCTCGTCCACCTGCTACAATGACGCCGTTCCAGTTGTGCCGAATTCCGGGGCCGGTTCCGATGCTGAACACCGCACTTCGAGACGCCGTCATGCGGGTGCTGCCGCGGGTGAAGACCCCCGCCCAGTACACCGGCGGCGAACTCAACTCCACGCCCAAGGACCACCGCCAGGTCCGCGGCAAGCTCTGCATGTGCTTCCCGGACGCGTACACGATCGGCATGAGCCACCACGGCCTCCAGGTGCTCTACACGATCATGAACAACGACCCGCAGTGGGCGTGCGAGCGGGCGTTCGCCCCGTGGCTCGACTTCGAGGCCGAACTCCGCCGGAACCGCCTCCCGCTCTACAGCCTGGAGACGTTCACCCCGCTCCGCGAGTTCGACCTCGTCGGGTTCAGCCTCCAGTACGAGGTGTGCTACACGAACCTGCTCACGATGATCGACCTCGGGGGCATCCCGCACTTCTCGCGCGACCGCCGGGTCACCGACCCGCTGATCGTCGCCGGCGGCCCCGGCGCGCAGAACCCGGAGCTCCTCGCGCCGTTCGTCGACCTGTTCGTGATCGGCGACGGCGAGGAGTCGCTGCCGTGGGTCATGGAAAAGTGGATGGCGCTCAAGGAGGTCGCGGTCCGCGAGGGCGACACGAGCCCCGAGCGGCGGCTCGAAATGCTCGCCGAGTTGGTGGGCAGCACCGCGTGGGCCTACGCGCCGGTCTTCTACGAGTTCGACTACCACGGCGACGGCACCATCGCGGCCGTGAACCGCACGCGGGCCGACGTGCCGATGCAGATCGAGAGCTGCACGATCGACCAGGACCTCGACGCCATCCCGCTGCCGACGAAGCCGGTCGTGTCGTTCGTGCAGACGCCCCACGACCGCATCGCCATCGAGATCATGCGGGGGTGCCCGTGGCAGTGCCGGTTCTGCCAGTCGACGGTCATCAAGCGGCCCCTGCGGGTGCGGAGCGTCGAGACCATCGTGCAGGCGGCACTCGAGAGCTACCGCAACACGGGGATGAACGAGATCAGCCTGCTGTCGCTGTCGAGCAGCGACTACCCGCACTTCGAGGAGCTGGTGCGGCGGATGCACGAGGTGTTCGGCCCGCTCGGGGTGAACGTCTCGCTCCCGAGCCTGCGGGTGAACCACCAGCTCCGCAGCGTGCCGAAGCTCACGTCCGGGTGGCGGCGGGCCGGGATGACGCTCGCCCCCGAGGTGGCCCGCGACGACATGCGGACGCAGATCCGCAAGCCGATCAAGAACGACGACCTCATCGAGGGGTGCCGGGCCGCGTTCAAGGAGGGGATGTCGCACGTCAAGCTGTACTTCCTGTGCGGGCTCCCCGGCGAGCGGACCGTGGACCTCGACGGGATCGTGGACCTGGCCGAGACGATCAGCCGCGTGGGCCGCGAGTTCGGCGGCCGCGACAAGGAGGTGATCGCCTCGGTCTCGAACTTCATCCCGAAGCCGCACACGCCGTACCAGTGGAACGGGATGCAGACCCGCGAGTACTTCCGCTGGGCCGGGGAGCACCTGCACCGCCGCAAGCGGGTGAAGGCGGTGAAGATCAAGCAGCACGACGTCGAGACGAGCCTGCTCGAGGGCATCCTGACCCGCGGCGACCGCCGGGTGAGCCCGGGGCTGTACGAGGCGTGGAAGCGCGGCGCGCGGTTCGACGGGTGGCGGGAGTGCTTCAACCCGCAACTGTGGTGGGACGCGTTCCGCGACCTGAACATCGACGTGGACTTCTACCGCACCCGGCAGCGCCCGGTGAGCGAGCGGCTCCCGTGGGACCACGTGAACGTGAAGAAGGGCCGGGCGTACCTGGAGAAGGAGCAGGCCCGCAGCGTGGTGCAACTCGGCGTGATGGCCGAGGCCGTCGGCGGGGACGGGGAGAAGGGGCCGACCGGCTGCGGCGGGTGAGCCCGAGACCGGGAGTTTCGAGGTTCGACTTCAAGGTTCAAAGTGGGAAGCCCGATGCGTTCGGCACACGAGACGCGAACCTCCTGGAGCCGGGTCGAGCGCTGATTGTAGCCGGCCTCTGTGAGGCCGGGCCTGTGCGCGTCCCGCAGGTCCGGCCTCACAGAGGCCGGCTACAGAACGGAAACGGTCCGCCGCGATTCAGCATGAGTTCTGGCCCCGGCGCGCCCGGGGCCGCGTTGTACAGGAGCGATCGTGGCGAAAGACCCTCTGGACCCGAAGCGGTGCGCACTGCTCCTCGGCGCGCTGGCCGCGCCCGAGCGGCTGAAGATCGTGCGGTTCCTCGCGGACGGCCCGCACAACGTGACCGAGATCGCCGAGATGCTCGCGGTCGCGCCGGTCAACGTGTCGCACCACCTGACCGTGTTGAAGCACGCGGGGCTGATCCGTGGGACGAAGCGGGGCCGGTTCGTCCACTACGCGCTGAAGCCCGGGATGCTCGAAGAGGCCGAGGCCGCGGGGGTCCCCCGCGAGGCGCTCAACCTCGGGTGCTGCCGGCTCGAGCTCCCGTGCGGCGACACCAAGGTCGGGTGAGACCGAACTTCCGCAGCGCCCCTGGCGGCGTGCTGCTCGCGCCGGAGTGCCCGAGCGGCGTCAGAAAGTGTCGGCGGCGGTTGCGAGCCACGGAACCGCAACACGTAGCAGGTGTTGGTACCTGAGGCGACCGGCCCCGGGGCGCGGCGGCGAGCGCAACGGGTGTTGAAAAACGGCGTTTGTCGCGCGGCGATTCTCGGGTAAGATCTTCCCACCACGGTAGACACAGTCCCTCCCGGCGCCGGCCGACCGAGCGCCCGCTCCGGTCCCCGATCAGCGGAGCGCGTGCGGCCCTCACGCCGTCCCGGCCGGCACCACACGCAGGGGGGCCGTGATCTCGCCCACTCTCCCCGTTGGCAGGTCTTGCGATGGCAAAGCCCTCCCCCGAACCTATCGACCCGCTCAGTGTCCCCGATCTCGCCCTGGCCGTGATCGCCGCGGACCGGTTCCCGTACCTGTCCACCACGGACGGGGACCAGCCGCGGGTCCGCCCCGTGTCGCCGGTCCGCACCGACCGGTTCACGGTCTACGTCGCGAACCTGAAGATGTACCACAAGACGACCGAGATCGCGGCGAACCCCAAGGTCGAGCTGTGCTACCTCGACAACAAGCACGACCAGGTGCGGCTCAGCGGCGTCGCGGAGGTGGTGACCGACCGCCCGCTGCTCCAGGAGATCTGGGACGCGAACCCGCTGCTCCGGCACCACCTCGGCACCATCGACAACCCGTCTCTCATCGTCTACCGGATCAAGCCCGAGCGGGTGCGGTTCATGCGGGAGTGGGCGCTGGAGTACCACGAGGTGCCGGCGCCGGAACTCTGGTGAGTGCCGCGGGCCTCCGTACAACGGCCGTACCTCACCCGTACCGCACCGAGCCCCGCAAATGACGCCGAAGCCCCACCGCCTCGCGGCCGAGTGCCTGGAACCCCGCGAGACGCCGGCCACGTTCACCGTCACCACCACCGCCGACAGCGGGGCGGGCTCCCTCCGCGACGCGATCACCCGGGCGAACGCCTCGCCGGGAGCGGACACCATCGCCTTCGCGATCCCGGTGAGCGACCCCGGGTTCGCCGACGCGAACCAGAACGGCGGGTTCGACCCCGGCGACTACTGGTCGATCGCGCCCACCGCCCCGCTCCCCGCAATAACCAACACCGTCTTGATCGACGGCTGGTCGCAGCCCGGCCTCCCCGGCAACCCGCGGCCGGTGATCGAACTGAACGGCACGAGTGCCGGGGCCGGGGCCGACGGCCTGGCGCTGACCGACCACGTCGGGAGCACCGTTCGCGGGCTCGCGGTGAACCGGTTCGCGGGCACCGGCATCGTCCTCACTTGGGGCGGCGGGCACCGGCTCGTCGGCGACTTCGTCGGCACCGACCCGAGCGGGTCGCAGGCGCGGCCGAACGGCACCGGCATCGTCTTCACCGGGAGCAGCGCCAACACGGTCGGCGGCACGCTCCCGAAGCAGCGGAACGTGATCTCCGGGAACACGGTGCAGGGGCTCCGCCTCACCGACGCGGTCGGCACCACGGTCGTCGGCAACCTCGTCGGTACCAGCGTCACCGGCGGCACCGCGATCCCCAACGGCTCGGTCCTGGCCGACGGCGACGGCATTCGCATCGAGGGGGGCGGGTTCAACGTCGTCGGCGGCACCACCGCGGCCCAACGAAACGTACTGTCCGGGAACTTCGACGACGGCATCGACATCCGCGACCAGTCGGTCGGGAACCAGGTGCTCGGGAACTTCATCGGCGTCAAGGCCGGTGGCCGGGCGGCGCTGGGGAACGGGGCCGACGGGGTGTACGTCGAGAACGCGAGCTTCAACCTGATCGGCGGTGCGGGGGCGGGCGCGGCGAACGTCCTCGGCGCGAACGGGTTTAACGGCGTGTTCCTGTACGGCGACTCGAACAGCAACACCATCGAGGGGAACTTCATCGGGACCAACGCGAGGGGCGACCGGCTCGGGAACGGCACGGTCGCGTCGTTCGCCGACGGCATCTTCCTCGGCCAGTTCGACGGGGCGGTCGGCCCGACCGGCAACACGGTGCGCGCGAACACGATCGCGTTCAACCTCGATTCCGCGATCAGCGTGGACATCGACCCCGCCGCGACGACGGCCGGGAACACGTTCACGCGGAACGCCGTCTCCGGCAACGCCGGCATCGCGATCGACTTCGCCTCGACCGGCGCGCCGACCCCGAACGACGCCGGCGACCCCGACGCCGGCCCGAACCGGCTCCAGAACTTCCCGGTGCTCCTCGCCCCGGTCGCGAACGGGGACGGCACCCGGACCGCCCGCGGCACGCTGAACAGCGTCCCGAACACGACGTTCCGCATCGAGTCCTTCGCGAGCGGCGCGGCCGGCTCGGCGCGGAAGTTCCTCGGGGCGGTGACCGCGACCACCGACGCGGGCGGCAACGCGCCGCCGTTCGAACTCCGGTTCGCCGCCCTCCCGCCCGCGATGAGGTTCGTCACCGCCACCGCGACGAACCTGGCGACCGGCGACACGTCCCAGTTGAGCCCGGCCGTGACGTGAGCCGCCCCGGCCGGCCTATCATGGCGGGTATGCCCGACCCCTGTATCCAGCTCCCGATCGAGTTCGACGTGCTCGCGACGTTCGTGTCCGCGGTGGCCGGGGCGCTCGTCGCCGTCCGCCGCGGGTACGACTACGTGGGGGTGTTCGCGCTCGCGTTCGTGACCGGCCTCGGCGGGGCGCTGCTCCGCGACGGCATCTTCCTCCAGACCGGCCCCGCGGCCGTGGTCCGCGACAGCCGCATCATTCTGGCCGTGCTCGCGGCCACACTGGTCGGCGCGGCGATCAACCAACTCGGCCGCCGGCTGACGCTGTTCGTGCTCGTGTTCGACGCGGTGGGCCTGGGGGTGTACGCGGTCGTCGGGGCGGACCGGTCGCAGGCGGCGGGCCTGGGCCACCTCGGGGCGGTCCTCGTCGGCGTGGTGAACGCGGTCGGGGGCGGCGTGCTGCGGGACGTGTTGACCCGCGAGGAGCCGGTCCTGTTCAAGCCGGGGCAGTACTACGGCATGGCGGCGGTCGTGGCGGCCGGGGTGTTCGTGGGCCTCACCGCGTGCGTCGACGGGTACGAGCCGCTCGCGGCGGCGGCCGGTGCCGCGGCGGGGATCGCGATGCGCCTGCTCGCGGTGCGGTACGACTGGAAGACGCGGCCGCTGTACTGGAAGGACCCGAAGCAGCACCGGGGTTCGGTCGGGTGAAACCCCGAACCGGCGTCGCATTCCGGCCGCGGCGGGGGTAGAATGCGACCTCCGTCGTTGCCACACCGCCCGGGCCCAGGGCATGAGCGACTCAACGCGAATCCTCCGCGTCCCGCCCGCCCCGGACGCGACACCTGACCCCGGCAGCCAGGTCGACCCGCTCGCGCCCCTCACCGAGCCGCACAACGGGGCGTCGTCGGACCTGTTCCACACCCTGCCCAGCGGCCCCATCGTCATCCACACGGCCCACCCGACGCCGGTCAACTTCCCGGGGTACGAGATCCTCGGCGAGCTGGGCCGGGGCGGCATGGGCGTCGTGTACCGCGCCCGCCAGCGGAACCTGAACCGCCTCGTCGCGCTCAAGGTCATCATCGCCGGGCCGCACGCCAGCACCGAGGACAAGGCCCGGTTCCGGCTCGAGGCCGAGGCCGGGGCGCGGCTCCGGCACCCGAACATCGTCCAGGTCCACGACGTGGGCGAGCACGGCGGGTTCGCCTACATGGCCCTCGAACTGGTCGAGGGCGGGACGCTCCGCCGGTGGCAGGGCGAGAAGCCCGTCGCCCCGCGGCTCGCGGTCCAGCTCGCCGTCGCCATCGGCCGCGGCATCCTCCACGCGCACGAAAACGGCATCGTCCACCGCGACCTCAAGCCCGCGAACATCCTCCTCGGGACCGAGGAGAGCCTCGCCGGGGCGGAGCCGGACCCCACGGAGGAGGGCCCGGTGGCCGCGGACGGGGTCGCCCCGGTCGTGCTCGTCCCCAAGGTCACGGACTTCGGGCTCGCGAAGGCGATGGAGGGCGGGCTCGACCTGACCGTCCCGGGGATGGCGTGCGGGACCCCGAACTACATGGCCCCCGAGCAGGTCCGCGGGAGCCGCCGGGTCGGGCCCGGGGTCGACGTGTACGGCCTCGGTGCGGTGCTCTACGAGCTGCTGACCGGTCGCCCGCCGTTCGTCGGCTCGGACGCGGCCGAGGTGATGGACAAGATCCTCCGGGTGGACCCGCCGTCGATCCGCAAGGCCGTGCCGGCCCTCCCGCGGGACCTCGGCGTGATCGTGGCCAAGTGCCTGGAGAAGGACCCCGCCCGCCGCTACCTGACGATGCGGGACCTGCTCGACGAGTTGAGCCGCTTCCTCGCCGGGCTCCCGATCGAGGCCCGGCCCATCGGCGCGTTCGAGCGGTCGTGCCGGTGGGTCCGGCGGAACCCGATCCCGGCGCTGTTCCTGGGCATGTCCGCGTGCGGGTGCGCGGTCACCAGCGGCCTGGCCGTCGCACTGGCCCGGTCCGTGTCGGTCGAGCAGGCGGCCCGCGGCGACGCGGAGCGCGCCCGCGCCGACGCCGACGCGCTCCGGACCGCCGCCGAGGAGGCCCGCGACCAGCTCACCGCGTCGTTCGCCGCGGCGCAGACGCAGAAGGCGGCGGCCGAGACCGAGCGGGCCCGGGCCGAGGCCGCCCGGGGGCACGCCGAGGAGAACCTCCAGATCGCCCGGCAGGTGATCCGCACGACCCTCTACGAGTTCTCCCGCGACACCCGGTTCGAGGGGCCGGAGTTCCGCGAGTACCGGAACAAGCTGATCGCGTCCGTCCGACAGTTCCGCGACGAGGTCGGGTCGCAGTCCGGCGGCTCGATCGAGTGGCTCAACGACCTCGCCGACGTGTCCCACTGGCTCGGGTTCCTCGAGTACCTGAACGACAACCACCCGCAGTCCGCGGCCGAGTACCGGGCCGCGGCCGACGCCGCCCGCAAGTGGGCCGACGCGTCCCCGAGCGACCCCGAGCCGCGGTGGAAGCTCACCGACTCGCTGGTGAACGAGGGGAACGCGCTGTTCAACCACAACAAGCTCGCCGGGGCCGAGGGGGCGTACCGCGAGGCCGTCGCGGTGATCGGCCCCGTGGCCCGCAAGCACCCGACCGAGAAGTACCGCCGCACGGCGGTCCTGGCCCTGGCGCAACTGGCGAACGTGCTGCGGTTCACGGGCACGGCCGTCGAGCAACTCCACGTCGCGGCCGCGGCGCACCGCGAGGCGGCGGCCCTCGCGGCCCGGCGGAGCCCCGAGAACCTGCGGCTCCTCGCGGCCGCCCGGACGACCCTGACGGTCGCACTGTTCCGCGTCCTGACCGAACTGTCGCCCCCGGGGGCGCTCCGCGACCGGCCGCGGGCCGAGGAGCTCGGCCTCGACCCCGACAACTGAACGGCCCGGCGCCGGCAATCCGCCGGCGGGTCGTTGCTATTCCCGCGCGAACCGATTAACCTGTCGCTCGCCTACCTCGCGTGCCCCTCACGCACCTCCCCGGAGTTTCACACATGCGTTCGCTGAAGGTTCTCGCGCTCGCCGCGCTCGTCGGCGGGCTGTCCGCCGGTGCCGCCCGCGCCGACGTCAAGCCGCACCCGCTGTTCTCCGACAACATGGTCCTCCAGCAGGGCGTGGAACTCGCCGTGTACGGCACCGCCGCGCCGGGCGAGGAGGTCGCCGTCAAGCTTGAGCGCAAGGCCGCCGGGGAGGCCGCGGCCGCGGCCGCCACCGCGACCGCCGACAAGGACGGCAACTGGCTCGTCAAGCTCCCGGCCCAGAAGGCCGGCACCGAGTACGCCCTGGAGCTGAAGGGGAAGAACACGGTCGCGTTCAAGAACGTCGCCGTGGGCGAGGTGTGGGTGTGCTCCGGCCAGTCCAACATGTGGTGGCCGGTGGACATGAGCGAGACGCCGGACAAGGTGAAGGAGGGGGCGAAGAACCCGCACCTGCGGCTGTTCACGGTCAAGCAGCGGACCGCCCCGCAGCCCATCGCCGGCCAGGACGACCTGGGCCACTTCACGACCTGGACCGAGTCCGGCCCCGGGACCGTCGGCGGGTTCTCGGCCGTCGGGTACCACTTCGGCCAGAAGCTCCAGAAGGAACTCGGCGTCCCGGTCGGCCTGATCCACAGCTCGTGGGGCGGCACCCCGGCCCAGGCGTGGGCCAGCACCGAGGCGCTCGACGCGGACCCGGCGCTGAAGCACTACGCCGACGCCGGCCGGGCCGCCGCGAAGCAGCACGCGGCCTACGACCAGAAGGCGGCGCTGGCCGCCTACGAGACGGCGCACGAGAAGTGGAAGGCCGACGCGGCGAAGGCCAAGGCCGACGGCAAGCCGGCCCCGAAGGAGCCCGCGAAGCCCGGCGCGAAGGCCCCGGACCTCGGCCCCGGCACCCCGGGCGTCCTCTACAACGCGATGATCCACCCGCTGCTGGCGTTCAAGGTCAAGGGCGCGATCTGGTACCAGGGCGAGTCGAACACCGGCCGCGCGTTCGAGTACCGGACCCTGTTCCCGGCGATGATCGAGGACTGGCGGAAGCGGTTCGGGTGCGACCTGCCGTTCATGGTCGTCCAGCTCGCCCCGTTCGGGAACGGGAACCCGAGCGCGGTGACCTACGCCGAGCTCCGCGACGCGCAGCTCTACACCACGAAGAAGCTCCCGAAGGTCGGGCTGGCCGTCATCACCGACGTCGGCAACGAGAAGGACATCCACCCGAAGCCGAAGCAGCCGGTCGGCGAGCGGCTCGCGCTGGCGGCGCTCGGGATCGAGTACGGCAAGAAGATCGGGTTCAGCGGCCCGGTGTTCAAGGAGGCGAAGTTCGAGGGCTCGGCCGCCACGCTCACGTTCGACCACGTCGGGGGCGGGCTCGTGGCCAAGGACGGTGACCTCGCCGGGTTCACCGCGGCCGCGGCCGACGGCGTGTTCCACCCCGCGAAGGCGACCATCAAGGGCGACACCGTCGCCGTCACCAGCGACAAGGTCGAGAAGGTGGCCGCGGTGCGGTACGGGTGGGTGAACTTCGCGAACCCGACGCTGAACCTGTTCAACAAGGACGGGCTGCCCGCGACGCCGTTCCGCACGGACGACGCGCCGTACACCACGGCCCCCAAGGCGAAGTGACCCACGGGGCGCACGCGCCCCCGAAGGGTCCCCCACACACGCCCACCCGCCGCAACGGGTGGGCGTGTTCACGCGCGGTCCGCGGCCGCCGGGAACCGCATCCGGAACGTGGTCCCCTGGTGCGGGGCCGAGTCGATCTCCAGCTTCGCCCCGTGGTGCTCGAGCACCACCGCGACGAACGACAGCCCGAGCCCCATGCCGGCGCTGTACCCCTCGTAGAGCGCGTTGTCGCGCTTCGTCGTGAAGTGCGTCTTCAGGCAGTTCTCGCGGACGTCCGGGGTCATCCCGATCCCGTTGTCGCGGACCTCCAGCACCACCCCGGCCCCGTCGCGCCGCACCGCGAGCGCCACCTCGCCCTTCCACGCCGCGGCGTCGAGGAGCCGGTGCCGCCGCCGGGCCGGGTCCGGCTCGCGCTTCGCCTCGTCGCGGAGGTGGTTCCGCATCTCGAACGTCGCGTCGCGGGCGTTGAACACGAGGTTCTCGATGGCCTGCTGGAGGTGCGACAGGTCGCCGGTCACCCACTCCGGTCCGTCCGGGACCGCGGCGGAGATGGCGAGCTTCCACTTGTCGCGGCCCATCTCGGCCCAGGTGCCCTGCGACTCGCGGACCAGCGCCGCGAGGTCCACGCGGGTGACCGCCTCGGCCTTCGCCGGGTCGCGCCGCACCGTGTGGAGGATCTGCTGGAGCCGCTCGGTGACGGTGCCCAGGGTGTTCCGGACCTCCTGCAACATGCCCTGCTGCTCGCGGGTGGTGCCGCTCGCGTCGATGCACCGGCTGAGCAGGTCGTTGGGGCGGACGAGCAGGTTCTTGATGTTGTGCGCGTAGCTCCCGGCCATGATGCCGATGCTCGCGTAGAGCTGCGACTTGAGTTCGAGCGCGGCCTTCTCGGCCTCCGCGGCGCGGCTCTCCAGCCGGGCCGTGTCGAGCTGCTGCTCCAGCACCCGGCGGGTGAGTTCCTCGGTGGCGTGCTCGGCCTGCTGCTGCTTCACCTGCGCTTCGAGCAGCTCCTGCTCGGCGAGCTGGTGGGCGACCTGGGCCTGGAGCAGCTCCCGCGCGCGCAGCTCGTGCGCGTGCGCGTTCTGGAACCGGGTCACCTCGCGGGCGCGCTCGCGGCGGAGGTACCGGAGCACGAGCCAGCCCACGAACACCGTCGTCGGCAGCAGCACCGACGCGGTCACCGTCTGCCAGAACCGGAAGTCGTCCTGCTGCTTCTGCATCTGGTGGTAGGTGTGCAGCCGGTACTCCAGGCGGATCGCGGCCGCGGCCCCGGGGCGGTTGAGCGCCGGCTCGAAGCTCAGGGTGTGGAGCTGCGCGCGGGCGTGGCCCCCGGGCTTGGGCTTGGGCGACTCCCAGCGGACCGGCGACGTGTCGCGGCCGGGCGGGGCGGGCACCCCGGAGAAGTCCACCTCGAGCTTGTAGATCTCCGGGAACAGCGGGAGCTGGGCCGAGTACACGCGCGGGGGCTCGGTCATCGCGCGGACCTGCTCGGCGATCTCGTCGCGCTTGTTCTTCAGCCGGTTCGCGTGGTCCGGTCCCGGGGCGTCGTCGAGGAGCAGGTCCACGTGCTCGCGGGCGAGTTCCGCGAGCGTCTTGCGGAAGATGCGGGTGTTGTCCACCCACTCCCGCATGTCGGCCCGGTCCGACTCCTCGCTCCACCACGCGCGCGCGTAGAGGAGCCACGCGAGCAGCGCCGCCATCACGGTCCACAGGACGATGAGCGGGAGCAGCCGGAGGAAGTACGGCCAGAAGGGCAGGGGGGGCGCGTCGGGCAGGCCGGGCGCGGCAGGGGCGGCGGGCGTCATTCCTGCGGTCCCCCTTCCGGCCGCGACAGCGGGCGGGCGTGGACGCGGACCCACTCCCCGCGACCGGGCTGCCGGCTGTACACTTCGAGGACCCCGTCCGGCTGCTTCCCGCGTGCGGACTCCGCCGCGAACGTCGGCCGCAGGACGACGACGTGCTCGCCGGTGCCGCTGAGCCGGTCCCCCGACCGGTCGAAGAACGCCGGGCGCTGCGCCCGGAGCCGCTCGTCGAGCCGGTCCGGGGTCGCGACGAGGTCGGCCTCGCCGTCGGGGAACGCGGCGGCCGCGACCACCCGCGTGAGCCGCGTGTAGAGCCGAATGTCCTCGGTGCTCGACCGCACGGCCCCGGGCCGGGGGGCCGTGAGTTCGTAACCCGCGGGCGGCGCGGCCCCGCCGGGCGCGTCCCACCCGAACGGGTCGGCGTGGGTGAACAGCACCAGGGGAATGGAGATCGACCGCGTCGGCCACGCGAACTCGCGGTCGCGGAAGAACGTGTTCACCCCCATCCCGTCGCCGGTGATCGCGACGAGTTGCCGGCCGACGCCCGGGTCCCCCTGGACGAGCGCGCGGAGGGTGCGGCGGGCCGGGGCCGACACGGTCGGGATCACCAGCACGGACCGGAACCCCGGGGGCGGCAGGTTCGCGAGGACGTGCTCGGCGACCTGGGCCTCGGCCGGGTTCGGGCGGTTCAGGCGGCCCGTGCTGAACGGGACCGAGTGCGTCGTGACCGCCAGCCGCGGCAGGTCGCAGTCGCCGGTCGCGCGCTGCTGGAGCGCCTCGCGGAACTTGAAGCACAGGTCCGTCGAGTACGGGTCGTCGCGCCACTCGATCGCGTGCGCCGGGAGCGGCTCCTCGGGGGGCAGCGTGTCGAAGGCCAGGGCCGGGAGCGTCGGCCACAGGAGGTGCGCCGCGGCCCCGAGCGCCCGAACGCCCGGCAGCGCGATCGCGCCGGGCCGGAGGGTCGGGTCCGAGAGGACGAAGTCGGTGACCGACGTTGCCATCTGCCGGTTGGTGAAGCAGAACCGGAACGAGCGGTCGTAGATCGAGATCAGGTTCGGCCCCCGCGCGCCGCCCGCGTCGTCGTCGGGGTCGACGCGGTCCGCGGTGGCGGTCGCGAGGAACAGGAGCGGGCGGGCGGCGCGCCACTTCGCGTCCCGCATCGCGTCGGCCAGCACCCGCGCCCGGTCGCTCGACCACCCGCCCAGGACCGCGAGCGGCGGCGGGTCCGCGGCGGCCAGCGCGGTGACCCAGTCCTCCTGCGTGCTCGTGTTGGTGAGCTTGTACCACCGGACCCGGACGGCCCCGGCGCACCCCTTGCGGCGGAGGACCACCTCGGGGACCGACGTGGTCTTGTCGGGGAACGCGTGCGAGTCGTCGACCTCCAGGCCGTCCGGGCCGCCGTCGCCGGCCATCTCCGCCCGCTTCACGCCCCAGACGAAGTTCTCCCAGGCGTCGAACGCGGTCGGGTTGTGGAGCCAGGCGACCTCGCGGTCCCCGGCCGGCACCGGGCGCGGCCGCGCCACCGGCCGCGGGGCGAGGAGCCCCGGGAGGTACGCGACCAGCAGGCCGCCCGCGACGGCGGCGACCAGGAACCAGACCCACCACTTCCGCATCGCTCCCTCCGGCACGCGGTCCCACTGCCCACATTCTTCAGCGTTCCGCACGGGAATGGTAGCCCAGCCGCGCCGCGCCCGTCTGCGCGTGATTTTCACGAAGCGTTTCAAGCGCCGCCGCCCGGCCGCCGATCTTAGGTGTGTCACCCGCCCCGCCGCCGAAGCCGGCCCGGGGCGGCGGCTCCGCCGGTCCCACCCGATGTGTGCGGGTCGGCCGGCGGGACCGGTTGGTGGGAAGCGGTCGGGCGGGAGCGATCCGGCAACACCCCGTTGCCGTCGACCCCCGCCCGGCCGGCACCGGTCGATCGGGCGCGCGGCCCCCGACGCCGCTCGGTCCCGGACTTCCCCGGGGCGGAGGGACTCCCCGGTCCCTTCGGCCCGCGAACCCGGCCGGCTCCGGAACGATAGACAACCGGTCGCCTCACCGTCGGGCACGAGGCCCGCGCGGCGACCCCGAGTGACCCCGAGTACCCCGGAGCCGGTCGGCCCTTCGAGCACATTTCGGGCGCGCCTTGACCGCACCCCGCCCGCCCATATCCCATCATCACTCTCCGTCACCCGTCCCGTACCGAACCGCGGTCCCCGCGGCCAACCCCCACGCACACACGATGAGCAACGCCACGATCCGCACGCTGAAGGCCCGCGAGATCCTCGACAGCCGAGGCAACCCGACCGTCGAGGTCGAGGTCGTTCTGGCGTGCGGCACCGTCGGCCGCGCGGCGGTCCCGAGCGGGGCCAGCACCGGGGCGCACGAGGCCGTCGAGCTGCGCGACGGGGACAAGAAGCGGTACCTCGGGAAGGGCACGCTGACCGCGGTCCGCAACGTGGTCGACGGGATCGCGCCGGCCGTCGCCGGGATGGACGTATACGACCAGGCCGCGCTCGACGCGAAGATGATCCACCTCGACGGCACCGCGAACAAGGGCCGCCTCGGGGCCAACGCGCTGCTCGGCGTCTCGATGGCCGCCGCCCACGCGGCCGCCAACTCGCTCGGCCTGCCCCTGTACCGGTACGTCGGCGGCACCAACGCCCGCGTGCTCCCGGTGCCGATGATGAACATCATCAACGGCGGCAAGCACGCCGACAGCACCGTGGACTTCCAGGAGTTCATGATCATGCCCGTGGGGGCCAAGACCTTCCGCGAGGGGCTCCGCATGGGCGCGGAAATCTTCCACAGCCTCAAGCAGGTGCTCCACGACAAGGGGCTGAACACCGCGGTCGGCGACGAGGGCGGGTTCGCCCCGAACATCCCGTCGGCCGACGACGCGCTGGCCACCATCTCGACGGCCATCGAGAAGGCCGGGTACAAGCTCGGCGACCAGGTCGCGTTCGCGATGGACGCCGCCTGCACCGAGCTGTACGAGGAGGCCAAGCACAAGGGCAAGGAGGGGTACTGCTTCTTCAAGAGCGCCCCGGACAAGGTCATCACGTCCGACGAGATGATCGACCTGTGGGCCAAGCTCGCCGACAAGTACCCGATCCTGTCCATCGAGGACGGGCTCTCCGAGGACGACTGGGCCGGGTGGAAGAAGCTCACCACCAAGCTCGGGAGCAAGCTGCAACTCGTCGGCGACGACCTGTTCGTGACCAACACCGAGCGGCTCAAGCGCGGCATCGCCGAGGGGTGCGGCAACAGCATCCTCGTGAAGGTGAACCAGATCGGCACGCTGACCGAGACCCTCGACGCGGTCGGCCTGGCGATGCGCAGCAAGTTCACCGCGATCCTCAGCCACCGCAGCGGCGAGACCGAGGACGTGACGATCGCCGACCTGGCCGTCGCGACCAACTGCGGGCAGATCAAGACCGGCAGCGCCAGCCGCACCGACCGCATCGCGAAGTACAACCAGCTCCTGCGAATCGAGGAACAGCTCGGCGCGGCCGCCGTCTATGGGGCAGAGATGCGGAAGTGATTCCAAGCAACCCTGTGCTTCCGCTCTCCGGCCCCCTCCGAGGGCTCACGACCGTTGAGTCCCGGAGGGACGACAGTGCGTAGCCCGGGGTGCGAACCCCGGGACTCTCCGGGAGCCGTTCCCCATGCCGACGTTCCTCAGCGACCCGCCGCAGACCGCGTACCTGCTCCTCTTCGCGGCGGTGCTCGTCTCCGGGGCGGTGTGGTTCAACCGCCGCGACAACCGGCGGGCGCTCGCCGCCTTCGGGAGCATCGCGGGGGTACTCGCGGTGCTGTTTCTGCTCGACAAGCTCTTCGAGAGCCCCCGCGAGGAGTCGGTCCGGGCCGTGCAGACCATGCTGCGGGCCGCGAACGCCCGCGACGCGAACGCCTTCGTCGCCAACATCGCCGACACGCTCGAGTACCACGGCGAGAGTGCTCCCGTGACGGTGACCCGCGAGCAGGTTCGCGGCGGCGGGTTCTGGAACGTCCTTCGACAGCTCGACGTCCGCGTCGCCGCGTGGGACTTCGCCCGCGACGACGTCCGCGAGATCGACGCGAACACGATCGAGATCGGGTTCCTGGCGAAGGGCGAGGCCAACGGGCATCAGGCCCCGCTGTACCTCCGGGCGACGTTCGCCCGCCAGCCCGACGGGCTCATGAAGCTCACGAAGCTCGCGACATTCGACCCCATGAAGCGAACCAACGAGCGCAAGACGATCCCGTTCTTCCCGTGATCCGGGTTGCGATCCCAGCATGTTCAAACTCACCCTCCGCACGCCGTCGGCGATCCCGCTCGAACTCGACGGCGTCACGCCCGAGCGGGTCGCGGGTCTGTCGGCGATTGAGGTCGCGAAGCTCCCCGTTCAACACGGCAACCGCACAGAACCGCTCGGCGAGTTCTTCACCGTCGGCCCCCGCACCCACCCGAAGGCCGACCTCCAGTTCGCCGGCGACACGCGCACCGTGAAGGGAATCGGGGCCGGGATGTCCGCGGGCTTCGTGTACGTCGAGAGCAGCGTTGGGATGCACGCCGGCGCGCGAATGACCGGCGGCACGCTCGTGATCGACGGCGGGGCCGGGGACTGGCTCGGGGCCGAGATGCGGGGCGGGGCGATCGAGGTCCGCGGGAACGCGGGGAACCAGGTCGGGGCCGCGTACCGCGGGTCGCGCCGCGGGATGTGCGGCGGGTCGATCCTGCTCCGCAGTTCCGCCGGCGACGAACTCGGCCTGCTGATGCGCCGCGGGGTGATCGTCGTGCAGCGCGACTGCGGCGAGTTCGCGGGTGCGTCGATGATCGCCGGCACGATCGCGGTGTTCGGCGGCACCGGCCCGCGGCTCGGGGCGGGGATGAAGCGCGGCACGATCCTCGCCGCCCGCGAGCCCGACCTGCCGGCGTCGTTCCGGTTCGCGTGCGAGTACCGCCCGAGCGTCTTGCACCTCCTCAACGGCGAGATCGCCCGCCTCGGCTCGGCGCTCCGCTTCCCGACGCACCCGGCCCGCTGCTTCCGGGGCGACCTGCTCACCGGCGGCCGCGGCGAGGTGCTCGTTCCGGCCTGACCGGGTTCGCTCGTCTTCAACAAACGCTTCGCAAGCACCGGTGTTGGGTACGGGTATACGGCTCCGTGCGCGACCCGCGCTTGATCGCGCCCCCGCGACCGGGAAGAATGGACGTGTCGCTCCCCACCGAGACGCACCACATGACGACGCTCTCCCGGGTCCGGTTCTCGCCCGGCCGAACCACCGCCGCCGGCGTCCTCACCGGCCTGGCTCTCGCCCTCGCCGCCCCGGCCGCCGACACGGTCATCATGAAGGACGGGTTCGTGGTCCAGGGGAACGTCCGCAAGGAGGTCACGTCGATCAACGACCCGGCCACGGGCAAGACGTTCCCGATCGCCAAGGACACCGGCCTCGACATGCTCGACGAGGGGCCGAAGGTGTGGATCTTCAGCACCCACGCCAAGCAACTCGGCGAGATCGGCAAGGACACGAAGCTGCGGCCCGAGTACAAGGCGTACACGATCGCGGGCGGCCCGCGGAAGCGGAACGACCCGCTCCCGCCGGTGATGACCCCCCGCGACCGCGAGGCCGCCGAGTTCAACGCCAAGTGGCGGCGCACCATCACCGTCAACGTGCCGCTCGGGTTCGACAAGATCGAGCAGCAGATCACCTACCTCGACCCGTACTTCTGCTACCTGTGGTCGCCGACGCACCTCTGGCGGCTCGCGTACCGGACGGCCGAGATGGACCCGGCGATGATCCGCAAGCTCCTCTCCACGCACCCCGAACTGACCGAGGAGCCCGGCAAGCCCGAGCCCGAGAAGCAACTCGCGGTCGCCAAGTTCATGCTCGACGCGGGCTGGGTGCAGTACGCCCGCGACGACCTGGACCGGGTCAAGAAGACCTTCGCCGCCGGGCTCCCGAAGCCGGCGCAGGAGCTGTTCGACAAGCTCTCGAAGGAGGTCGACGCGGCCGCGGCCGGCCTCGTGGTCAAGGAGGCCGAGCTGGCGCTGAACTCGGGCCGGTACCGGTACGCCGGCGACCTCCTCGGCGTGTTCCCGGAGAAGACCGCGGAGCCGCGGCAGGTCGACGACGCGACCCGGCTCATGGCCGACCTGAAGTCGGCCCGCGAGCGGTACGACACCGGCCGCCAACTTCTCCGCGCCCTGCTCGACGCGGTCACGGGGAAGGGGCGGGCGGCCCCGTTCCTGGCGGCCGGCGGCGGCGCGACGATCGCGGCGTTCCCCGCGAAGGAGCTGGCGACCCCACTCGCGACCCTCGTCGCCGCCGGCGAGGACGTGTACGCCGAGTTGCACCCGGACTCGGCCGCCCGGCTCGAGTTCTTCGTGAACCTTGCCGGCCAGGTCGAGCGCGAGACCAAGCAGGGCCGCGACCCGAGCAAGCGGCCCGACGAGTTGCTCGCCACCGCGGTCAGCGGGTGGGTGAAGGGGAAGAACGGCGCGACCTCCGACCCCGAGACCGCACTGCGGCTGTGGGCCGCCCGCGAGACCGTGCTGCGCTTCCAGCGCGCCGAGCTGCTCAACGACCAGGCCGCGATCCTCGCGGGGTACAAGAAGGGGAAGCCGATCAAGATCGACGAGCTGGCCCAGGTGATCTCGCTGCTCCCGCCGGCCGCGCCCGAGAACCTGCTGTTCCGCACGGGCGAGCGGGTGCTCAACAAGGACGGCACCCCGACGAGCGTGTACAAGCGGAAGACCGGCCCGACGGCGCTCGACGCGGCCGGCATCCCGTACTACGTCAAGCTCCCGCCCGAGTACCACCACGGGCGGCCGTACCCGGTCGTGATCGCGTTGACCGACACCCGCGCCGACCCGCGGCAGCTCATGGCGTCCATCGCCGCCGAGGCGGACCGCCACGGGTACATCGTGGTGGCCCCCGAGTGGGGCGGCGGGCAGTTCGGCGGCAAGCAGGCGTGGGAGTGGAAGGGCGAGGACCACGAGTACGTCACGGCCGTCCTCCGCGACGCGGTCCGGCACTTCTGTGTGGACAACGACCGCGTGTTCCTGGTGGGCGCGGTCGAGGGCGCGAACATGGCCATGGACGTCGGCGCGTCGCACCCGGACCTGTTCGCCGGGGTCGTCGCGATCGGCCCGACCCCGAAGTGGCAGGCCATGTTCGAGGGGTACTGGCGGAACGCGCAGAAGCTCCCGTTCTACGTCGTCACCGGGGAGATGTCGGGCCAGTCGGTCCTGAACCTCCGCCGCATCTTCGAGCCGTGGACCCGGTACGGGTTCTCCGGGCTCATGGCCGTGTACAAGGGCCGCGGGATCGAGTGGTTCGCGGCCGAGCCGCCCGTCATGTTCGACTGGATGAACCGCAAGCAGCGGGTGAGCGGCGCCGCGGTGCTGAAGCTGGCGACCGAGGCCCGGTTCCGGTGGACCACGATGCGGGCCACCGACAACCGGTTCTACTGGCTCGGGGCCGAGAAGATCGCCGACCGCAACCTGATCGACAACTACAAGGGCGGCACGATGGTCCCGGCCGACCTCGACGGCGACATCGGCGGAAACAACATCATCAACCTGCACTCCCGCGGCATCACCAAGCTGTCGGTGTGGCTCGGGCAGGAGATGATCGACTGGACGAAGCCGGTCGGGGTGAACATCAACGGCTCGGCGGCCCGCGGGTGGCGGCCGAAGGTACTGGAGCCCGACATCGACGTGCTGCTGCGCGACTACCGCGACCGCGGCGACCGCCGCATGCTGTTCCTCCAGCGCCTGGAGTTCGACGCGATCCCGTGACGCGAGGTGGACGAGGAACCACCAGTCGTGCTGTGGACCTCCTCGGTCACCGGTCACTTTCTTGCGTGGCTGCCCCTCACCCGCCGCGAAGCGCGGCGACCTCTCCCCGTCGGAACGGGGCGAGGTGGGGCACGTGGTGCTTCTCACCAGCGCTGTGGTCGGATCAGTTCAAGAGGAACCCAGCGAGCCCCACCTCGCCCCGTTCCTACGGGGAGAGGTCGCGACCCGGCACTGCGGGTCGCGGGTGAGGGGCAGCGCGCTCAACCTGCTTCGGGTGGGCTCGCGTCACCGCTGACCGCTGTGCGTCGCCCCTCACCCCGCTTCCTTCTCGCCCCCGGTGCCGAACGCCGCCTTGAACGCGCGGAGGTGTTCGGTCAGCACCGGCTTGAGCTTGTTCGCGGGGAGGTTGTCGCCGGTCACGAACCAGAGCTTGAGCACCTCGCTGCCGTCCTCGCGGTCGCCCTCGATCGCGGACTCGCGGCCGGCCCCTTCGAGTCGCCCCAGGTTCGCCTGACCGCGGCGGCCGACGAGCCACACTTCGAGTGCCGCCGACTCCTTCGTCTTGATCCGGCACCAGAACCGCGACGCGCCGAGCGGCCGCACGGTCACGGCGTCCCGCACGTCCCACTTGAATTCCAGGGTGGAGTCGACCTCACGGAGCAGCTTGAGCAACCGGGGGAGCAGGGCGCGGTCCCACTTCGCGCCCTTGCCCAGCGGGAACCCCTTCTCGCCGAGGTGCCACTTCTCGCCGTCCTTCTTCCAGGGCATGTTGCCCTCGACGCCGGCGCTCGCGGTCGCGTCGCGGCCCTGCACCACGCCCACGGCGCGTGCGAGGAACTCGCGGAACGCGGGTGCCTCGACCTCGGACTTCTTGTGGACGACGACGACGACCTGCTGACCCGCGGCGTGGTTGCCGACCTCGACGCGGTTGCCGTCGCGGGAGTACCCCTCCAGGCCGGGCGTGTCGCTGAGCGGCGGGAGCGCGAGTTTCGCGGCGAGTTGGTCCTCCTTGAACGGGCGGCCGGGGAGCCGGAACACGAGCTTGAAGTACGCCTCGTGCCCGGTCATCGCGTGGAGGAACCAGCCGTCCGACTTCTTCGCGAGCGGCACCTCGACGATGCTGCGGTGGTTCCAGTTCGTCTCCGAGAACGCGCCGAGCTTCTGGATCTCGTCGATGGCGAAGGAGAGCGCGTCGCCGTCCCACTTGATCGGCTTGCCGGTCGTGGTGACGCGGTCGCGGGTGTGCCACTTGGGCCCGTCGGCCTCCCACGGGAGCTTCTGGTTCTTGCCGACCTCGGCGATGTCCATGTCGCCGAGCCGGGCCTGGAGCGCGGCGGCCGGGTCGAACCGCACCCGCTCCTCGTGCGGGCCGGCCGCGAGGACCCCCTTGAGGATGCGGCCGGTGTGGGTGAGGGCCCCCGCGTCGAACTGCCGCACCACCTCCTCGGGCGTGCCGGCCGCCACGACGCGACCGCCGCGGATGCCCGCGTCCGGCCCCAGGTCGATGACCCAGTCGGCCGTCTTGATGACGTCGAGGTTGTGCTCGACGACGACGACCGTGTTGCCGAGGTCCGCGAGCCGGTGGAGCACGACCAGCAGCTTCCGAATGTCGTCGAAGTGCAGGCCGGTCGTCGGCTCGTCGAGCAGGTACAGCGTCTTGCCCGTGCTGGGCCGGGCGAGTTCCGCCGCGAGCTTGACGCGCTGCGCCTCGCCGCCCGACATGGTCGGGGCCGGCTGCCCGAGCGCCATGTACCCGAGGCCGACGTCGTCGAGCGTCTGGAGGATCTGGCGGATCTTCGGGATGTTGCCGAACAGCTCGAGCGCCTCGCTGACACGCATGGTGAGCACGTCGGCGATGCTCTTGCCGTGGTACCGGACCGCGAGCGTCTCGGGGTTGTACCGGGTGCCGCGGCACGTGTCGCACTCGACCCACACGTCGGGCAGGAAGTGCATCTCGATCTTCTTCTGGCCCATCCCCTCGCAGGCGTCGCACCGGCCGCCCTTCTGGTTGAAGCTGAAGCGCCTTGGGTGGTACCCGCGCACCTTCGACTCGGGTAATCGCGCGAACACCTCGCGGATCAGGTCGAACACGCCAGTGTACGTCGCCGGGTTGCTCGACGGCGAGTTGCCGAGCGGGTCCTGGTCGACGGCGATGATCTTGTCGAGGTGGTCCAGCCCGCGGATGTCGTCGTGCGCCGCGCCCGGCGTTTGCGCTCGGTTCAGCTTGCGGGCGAGCGTGTTGTAGAGCACCTCGTTGACGAGCGACGACTTCCCCGAGCCGCTCACGCCGGTGACGGCGACGAACCCCCCGAGCGGGATCTCGACGTCCACGTTCTTGAGGTTGTGCTGCCGCGCGCCGACGATGCCGATCTGGTTCGCGAACCCGCGGCGGCGGTTCGTCGGCACCGGGATCGCGAGCTTCCCGCTCAGGTACTTCCCGGTGAGCGAGTTCGCGTCCTTCTGCACCTGCTTCGGCGTCCCGGCCGAGGTGATCTCGCCGCCGCGGTCGCCGGCCCCGGGGCCGAAGTCGAGCAGGTAGTCCGCGGCCGCGATCACCTCGCGGTCGTGCTCGACCAGCACCAGGGTGTTGCCGAGGTCGCGGAGCCGCTTGAGCGCTTCGAGGAGCCGCTCGTTGTCCCGCGGGTGCAGGCCGATGGTCGGCTCGTCGAGGACGTACAGCACGCCCGTGAGGCCGCTGCCGATCTGCGACGCGAGCCGGATCCGCTGCGCCTCGCCGCCGGAGAGCGTCGGGCCGGGCCGCGAGAGCGAGAGGTAGTCGAGCCCGACGTCGACCAGGAACTTGATGCGGTTCGTGATCTCGCGGATCACCTCGCCGGCGACCTGCTGGGTCTCCTTGGACGGCGGCAGGGTCTGGAACAGTGCGAGTGTGTCGCCGAGCGGCTTGTCGCACAGTTGGCCGAGCCGCAGGTTCGCGAACCGCGTCGCGGCCGCGTCGGGCCGGACCCGCGCGCCGCGGCACGCGGAGCAGGGGACCTGGTCCACGAGGTGGTCGAGTCGGTTCCGGTACACCCACGACACCCGCGACGCCTCGTCGATCGCGGGGAACAGGCCCTTGTACTGGAACCTGGCGAGCGGGGGGCGTGAGCCCCCCGAGGGCTTGGGGCTCTTTTTCCGTTTCCCAGACTCGGGGGGCTCACGCCCCCCGCTCGCCAGACCGATCCAGGCTTCGCCCGTTCCCTGCGTGACGACGCGCTGGTGCTCGGGACTGAGCTTCTCGAACGGCGTGTCGAGGTCGAACCCGGCGTGGTCGGCGAGCGCCTGCGCGAACGGGAGCCACGCCGACCCCGCGGCGAGCGGCGGCCACGCGGCGACGGCCCCCTGGCGGAGTGACAGCGCGGTGTCGCCGATGAGCAGGTTCTGGTTCGCGCCGCGCTGGAACCCGAGCCCCTCGCACGTCGGGCACCACCCGAGCGGGCTGTTGAACGAGTAGTTGTGCGGGTTCAGCGGCTCGAAGCTCAGGTTGCAGTGCTCGCACGCGAGGTGCTGCGAGAACCGCTCGACCCGCCACTTCGCCTCGTCCTTGTCGGCCTCGACGTAGGCGATGTGCATGACCCCGCGGCCGAGGTCGAGCGCCTGCTCCACCGCCTCCGCGAGCCTTGTGCGGGTGCCGGGCTTCACGACGTTCCGATCGACCACGACCTCGACGGTGTGCTTGCGGCGGTGGTCGATCTGCGGCGGCTCGTCGAGGCCGAAGCTCTTGCCGTCCACCCGCATCCGCGAGTACCCGGCCCGGCGGATCTCCTCCCAGAGCGTGTCGTACTTCTCCTGACCCGAGCGCTCGAGCGGGGCCAGGACGTAGAGCTTCGTCCCCTCGGGCTGCGACAGCACCTTGTCGACGATCTCGTCGGAGGTCTGCGTGCCGACGACGCGGTCGCACTTGGGGCAGTGCCGCTCGCCGAGCCGGGCGAAGAGGATGCGGAGGTAGTCGTAGACTTCGGTGACGGTGCCCACGGTGGACCGCGGGCTCTTGCTCGTCGTCTTCTGCTCAATGCTGATGGCCGGCGACAGGCCGGTGATCTGCTCGACGCGGGGCTTCTGCACCTGACCGAGGAACTGGCGGGCGTAGCTGGAGAGCGACTCGACGTACCGCCGCTGACCCTCCGCGTAGATCGTATCGAGCGCGAGCGACGACTTCCCCGAGCCCGACGGCCCGCAGAACACGCTCATCTTCTCCCGCGGGAGCCGGGCCGACACGTTCTTGAGGTTGTGCTGGCACGCCCCCTCGACGCACAGGTGCGTGATGTACTTGGTGGGCTGGGTGGCGCGCTTGCCCGCAAGCCCCCGGCCCGCGGTCCGGGGGCGTTTCTTGGGGAACAGAAGCGGCGCGAGCGCCCGGCCGGTGTGCGACTCTTCGCACTTCGCCACCACCTCGGGCGTGCCCGCGACCACGACCCGGCCGCCGCCCGAACCGCCCTCCGGACCCATGTCGATCACCCAGTCGGCCGTCTTCACGACGTCCAGACTGTGCTCGATCACCAGGACCGTGTTCCCCTGGTCCGCGAACCCGTGGAGCACTTCGAGCAGCTTCCGCGTGTCGTCGAAGTGCAGGCCGGTCGTCGGCTCGTCGAGGATGTAGAGCGTCCTGCCCGTCCCCTTGCGGACGAGTTCCTTGGCGAGCTTGATGCGCTGCGCCTCGCCACCCGACAGCGTCGGCGACGGCTGGCCGAGCTTGATGTAGTCGAGGCCGACGTCGTGGAGCGTCTGGAGCATCGGGCGGATCTTCGGGACGTGCTCGAAGTGCTCCAGCGCCTGGGCCACCTCCATCTCCAGCACGTCGTGGATCGACTTGCCGCGGTAGCGGACCTGGAGCGTCTCGCGGCTGAACCGCTTGCCCTCGCACACCGGGCACGTCACCCACACGTCGGCGAGGAAGTCCATTTCGAGCTTGTTCGACCCGTTGCCCTCGCACGCCTCGCACCGGCCGCCGGGCTTGTTGAAGCTGAACCGGCCGGGCTGGTAGCCCCGCACTTTGGCGTCGGGCATCTGAGCGTACAGCGAGCGGACCTCGTCCCACAGCTTGATGTACGTCGCCGGGTTCGACCGCGGGGTGCGGCCGATCGGCGTCTGGTCGATGTCGATGACCTTGTCGATGTGCTCGGTGCCGTCGATCCGCTCGAACCGGGCGTCCGACGCGACTTGACCGGCGTCTTCCTCGCTGTCGGCTTCGGGCTCCGGCTCGCTGGGCCTACGCCCGGCGCTCGCCAGGGCGGTTGCGAGCCCGCCGCGGAGCACGTCGTTGACGAGCGAACTCTTCCCCGAGCCGCTCACGCCCGTGACGCACACGAGCTTCCCGAGCGGGATCTCGGCCGTCTCGTTCTTGAGGTTGTGGTGCGTCGCGCCGACCACCCGCAATGCGTGACCGTTCCCCGCCCGGCGCTCCTTGGGGACGGCGATCTCCTTCGCGCCGGTGAGGTACTGGCCCGTGAGGCTGTTCGGGTTGCCGAGCACCTCCGCGGGCGTGCCGGCGGCGACGACGTGCCCCCCGCGGACGCCCGGCCCCGGGCCGAAGTCCACGAGGTAGTCGGCGGCCCGCATCGTCTCCTCGTCGTGCTCGACGACGAGGACGGTGTTGCCCATGTCGCGGAGCCGTTCGAGGCTCGCCAGCAGTTGCGCGTTGTCGCGGGGGTGCAGGCCGATGCTCGGCTCGTCGAGGACGTACAGCACGCCGACGAGCCCGCTGCCGATCTGCCCCGCGAGCCGGATGCGCTGCGCCTCGCCGCCCGAGAGCGACGGGGCGGGGCGGTCGAGCGAGAGGTAGTGCAGGCCGACGTTCAGCAGGAACCCGAGCCGCCCGCGGATCTCCTTGAGCAGCTCGCCGGCGATCACCTTCGCGGTCGGCGTCAGCGTCTTCTCGTAGGTGTCGAACCACGGGACGAGTTCGCCGATGCTCGTGTGGCCGAGTTCGACGAGCGTGCGGTCGCCGACCCGCACCGCTCGCGCCTGGGGGTTGAGCCGCTCGCCGTGGCACGCCGGGCACCGCACCACGCGCATGTACTTTTCGAGCTGCATCCGCCGCGGGCCGGCCGCCGTCTTCTTGAACTGCGACAGCATCTGCGGGACGATCCCCTCCCACTTGCCGCCGTGCTTCCACACCTTCCCGCCCCGTTGTTTCCACTCCCAGACGATGTGCGAGTCGCCGCTGCCGTTGAGGAGCAGGTCCTGGTGCTCGGTGGGGAGCTTGTTCCACGGCTTCTTCAGGTCGATGCCGAGCGACTTGCCGACCCCCTCGAAGATGTGCTTGCGCCACCGCCCCATCCCCTTGAGCGGGCCGACGAGCGGGACCGCGCCGTCGTAGAAGCTCGCGGTCGGGTCGGGGATCAGCAGGGCGGCGTCGAACGTGAACTTGTTGCCGAGCCCGTCGCACTCGGGGCACATCCCGTGCGGGCTGTTGAAGCTGAAGAGCTGCGGCGTCGGCGGCTCGTAACTGATGTTGCAGTGCGTGCAGGCGTAGTGGGCCGAGAGGAGAACGTCTTCGGTCTCTGGCGAGCCGGGGGCCTCAGCGGCACCTTCCTCCGGGCGCTCGGGCTCCCGGCTCGCCTCGCGCTCAATGGAGAGGATCAGGTTCCCCTCGGCGAGGTTGAGCGCCTGCTCGACGGCTTCGGCCACGCGGCTGCGGAACGTGCCGTCCTCCGGCCCCTTCGCGGCGCGCTTCTGGAGCCGGTCGACGACGATCTCGATGGTGTGCTTGATCCGCTTGTCGAGCTTCAGGTCGTCGGTCAGCTTGACGGCCCTGCCGTCCACGCGGGCGCGGACGTACCCGCGCTTCACCATGTCGGCGAAGAAGTCCTTGAACTCGCCCTTCTGCCCGCGGATCACCGGCGCGAGGACGAGGAACCGCGTCCCCTCGGGCAGCGCCAGGACCCGGCCGACGATCTGCTCGCGGGTCTGGGCGGTGATCGGCCGACGGCACCTGGGGCAGTGGCCCTGGCCGAGCCGCGCGTACATGACGCGGAGGAAGTCCGACACCTCGGTGATGGTGCCGACGGTGGACCGCGGGTTCCGGCCGGCGGTCTTCTGCTGGATGCTGACGGACGGGGACAGGCCGCCGATGTAATCGACGTCGGGCTTCGGGAGCTGGCCGAGGAACTGCCGGGCGTAGCTGGAGAGCGACTCGACGTACCGCCGCTGCCCCTCGGCGTAGATCGTGTCGAACGCCAGCGAACTCTTGCCCGAGCCGCTGACGCCGGTGAAGCAGATCAGCTTGTTGCGGGGGAGTTCGAGGTCGACCCCCCGGAGGTTGTGCTCGCGCGCCCCGCGGACGACAATGGTCTGTGAGTCCATGAACCCCCGCTCCTCCTGAACCGGGCCGCCCGAAGGGTACAGATGATTAGTATAGGCGCTTTGTGAGGCCCGGGAGCCAACGAACCGCCGCCCCCAGACCGGGTTCGGTTGAAGTGGAAAAGTGTGAGGCGGTTTTCACAATCTCGCCGCGAGCGCTTCCAACCCCCGCCCCCGCCGTGTTATAACTTTCGGAGATCACCTCGAACCCACCTCGGCGGCTAGTTTCCGGTCAGTTCCGGGAACTCCGCCCGCCCCGCCTGCGTCCAACCCGGTAGAGCGTTGTGAGCGACGACGATCGCCAGCTCATCGCGGAATGTCTGGGCGGCCAGCGGGATGCCTTCGGTGAACTCGTATCCCGCTACCAGGCAAGGCTTTATAACGCCGCGATCCGACTGGTGGACAGCCCTGAAGACGCGGCCGACGTCGTCCAAGATGCGTTCCTGAACGCATATCAGTCGCTGCACAGCTTCAAAGGTGACGCGGAATTCTTCACCTGGATCTACCGGATTGCGTTTAACACCGCAATCAGTTTGAAGCGGAAGCGGCGGGCGGCGATCAGCCTCGATGCGGCCGGGCCGGACGGCGGAATCGACCCCGACGACCCGTCGGAGTACGTGAAGCCGGGCCTGGCCCTGGAGCGGAGCGAAGACGAACGGCAACTGCAAGAGGCGATGGTGCGGTTGTCGCACGAGCACCGCGAGGTGCTCGTCCTGAAGGACATCGAAGGGATGCGGTACGAGGAGATCGCGGAGATCCTCAAGGTGCCGATCGGGACGATCCGGAGCCGCCTGCACCGCGCCCGCCTGGAACTCCGCGAGTTGTTGCAACCGAGTGAAGACGAGGAGCACAGTTAACTCTCACCCGACCGGGCGTCTTGACGTCGCCCGACCGCGTGCGGGAGCCCTAAGCCGATGATGACCGACGACCTCCTACAACTGATCACGGCCGGCGTGGACGGCGAACTGACCGCTCTCGAGAGCCGTCGCCTGAGCCGCCTGCTGAACACCTCGGCGGAGGCCCGTGCCGTCCACGCCGGGCTCCTCGGCGACAGCAAGCGGCTCAGCGCCCTGCCGCGCGTCGCCCCGCCGGCCGACCTCCAGGCCAACGTGATGGCCCGGATCGCGTCGCTCACGCCGATCCCGACCCGCCTCGCGAAACTCCAACCGCGCCCCCGCACCACGCAACCGGTCGAAGTGGCCCGGCCGGTGATCGTCCCACGCCGCCGCAAGGTGTCGAACTGGGTGCCGGTTGCCGTCGCCGCGAGCCTGCTCCTGTGCGTGACCTCGGGGTCGTTCCTGTTCTTCAGCCAGCAGAACCGCACCGCCTCGGCCCGCAACGTCAATCGCCCGCCGCCCGGCACGCACAAGGGGGCAGGGGACCCGGAGTGGGCGAAGTGGCTCCCGGCCGAGACCGCCCAGCGGCCCTCCGCCCCGGTGCCGCGCGAGCAACCCGCCCTGCCCGAGACTTACGTCGCGAAGAACACCCTCCCGGTCGTGCCGGCAAGCGACCTGGTGGCTCTGGCTCCCGAGCCCCGTTCGGTTCGGCCCGACCTGCTCGGCGGCGGGTTCCTCCCGGAAACGCGGTTCGACATGGTCGAAGTTCGGGTGCCGTTCCTCAAGCCGCTCGCCGCGTTCGCCGGTGAGGAGGCCCAGGAACAACTGACCAAGGAACTGTCCCGCGACCCGGCGTATCGCATCGACCTCTTCTCCCGGAACCCACTCCGAGCCGTCGAGTTGCTCCGCGACGCCTCGAAGGCCGCCGGCGTGAACCTGTACGTCGACGGCAACACCATCGCTGCTCTCCAGAAGCGGACCGTGAACGCCACAGTGGTCTACACGGAATCACTGACGGCTCAGGAGCTTGCGACGCTCTTCGCCAAACTCAGTGCCGAGGACGCCAAGGTGTCGCCCCACGCCTTCGACAGTCTCCACGCGACCGCGGTGTCACAGATTGATGTCAGCGACCTGCGCTCGACGCTCGGGTTCGATCCGGGGCTGTTCAAGCGGCCCGCGGTCGAGAAGACCGACCGGGCGACCGACCCTAGCAAGCCGCTCAGTTCCGGCACGGCCGACCAGATCGTGAAGTCGGTTCTGACGGGGCAGGGGAAGCCGGTCGAGAAGTCGGCCGTACTGCTGAGCTGGAACACCCTGCCGGGACGCCCCATCGGTCAGGCGAACTCGGCCGAACTCAAGCAGTTCGCCGCGAAGCGTGGCGAACGCAAGGCCGGTATGGTCCCGGTGATGATCGTGATCCGCACCGGCAACGGTTGAGACCTACCCACACGACAGTCACGCCTCAACCCCGGGTCGCCCACCCGGGGTTGTTCATTTGCTGCTGGGCCCCACTTCGACGCTCCGCAACTCCTGGTTGGGTAACCCCGTCGTAACGGCCGGTGCGCGGCCCCATCGCGGGTGGCGGCGGGTTCGTCTAGTATGCGTGGCGTCCCGCCAGTCGCGCCGCTCCCCGCCCATTGGAGGTGAATCATGCGGTCCCTTCGCTTCGCACTCCCGGCCCTCGCCCTGATCGTGGCCTTCACGGGCAGCGCCCGGGCCGCCGGGCTGCTGATTCCGGACGACGAGAAGCTCCCGCCGCTCGCGATGGTCAACCACAAGGTCACCGCGACCATCGACGAACAGGTCGCCGTGACGACCCTGGAGCAAACGTTCCGCAACCACACCGACCGCAACCTCGAAGCGACGTACCTGTTCCCGGTGCCCAAGGGCGCGAGCGTGGACAAGTTCACGATGTGGGTCGACGGCAAGGAGCAGGGCGGGGAACTCCTCGACGCCAAGCACGCCCACAAGGTCTACACGGACATCGTCCGCCGGACGCAGGACCCGGGCCTGCTGGAGTACCTGGGCAACAGCATGATGCGGCTGCGGGTGTTCCCGATCCCGCCCAAGGGCGACCAGAAGGTGAAGATCAGCTTCAAGTCGATCGCGCAGAAGGAGGGGGGCCTCGTCGAGTACATCTACCCGCTCAAGACCGACGGGAAGAGCACCCGCACCCTCGAAGAGTTCTCGGTCAAGATCACGCTGAAGTCGCAGCACCCGATCCACAACATCTACAGCCCGACGCACGCGGTCATCACCGTCCGCAAGGGCGACAAGGAAGCCGTCGTCGAGTTCGAAAAGAACCAGGCGGTCCTCGACAAGGACTTCCAGCTCTTCTACGGGTTCGGCGACAAGGACATCGGGCTGACCCCGCTCATGTTCAAGCCGATCGGGGCGGAGGACGGGTACTTCATGTTCCTCGTCACCCCGCAGGTCGAGGCCGAGATGAAGCGCATGCCGCGCGACCTCGTCCTCGTGCTCGACGTTTCGAGCAGCATGAGTGACCTGAAGATGGCGCAGGCGAAGAAGGCGCTGAAGTACTGCCTCGGCCAGCTCCAGGCCGAGGACCGGTTCAACGTCATCAAGTTCTCGACGAGCGTGACCCCGTTCCGCGACAAGCTCGTCCCGGCGAACAAGGACTACCTCGAAGCGGCGGTGAAGTGGGTGGACGGTCTGAAGCAGCAGGGGGGCACCGCCATCCTGCCGGCGCTCGACGAGGCGCTCGGGATGCGGGCCGACGAGGTCGGCCGGCCGTTCAACGTCGTGTTCTTCACCGACGGGCTCCCGACGGTGGACGAGACCGACACGGACAAGATCGTGAAGAAGATCGGCGGCAAGAACTCCAGCCAGACCCGCATCTTCACGTTCGGCGTGGGCGACGACGTGAACGCCGCGATGCTCGACCAGCTCGCCGACGCGACGCGGGCCGTCAGCACCTACGTCCGCCCGTCCGAGGACATCGAGACGAAGGTCGCGAGCCTCTACGGCAAGATCAGCAACCCGGTCCTGACCGACGTCAAGCTGACGTGCGGCGAGGCCATCCGGCTCCACGAGATCTACCCGCCGAAGCTGCCAGACATCTTCCACAACTCGCAACTCGTCGTGATCGGCCGGTACACCGGGTTCGGGCACGTCGCGGTGAAGCTGTCCGGGATGGTCGGGGCGCAGAAGAAGGAGTTCGTGTACGACGTGACGTTCCCCGAGAAGACCGCGTCGGACACGGGGAAGGAGTTCGTCGAGCCGCTGTGGGCGCGGCGGAAGGTCGGGTTCATCCTCGACCAGATCCGGGCCAACGGCGAGAAGAAGGAGCTGATCGACGAGGTCGTGGCGCTGGCGAAGAAGTACGGCATCGCGACCCCGTACACGAGCTACCTCGTGGTGCCCGACTCGGTGATGCCGGTGGTGCCGCCGACGCCGTTCCCGGTCCACGGCGGGAAGTTCCCGGCCAAGCCCGCTCCGGCCCTCGGGGTGCCCCTGGCCGGCGGGTTCGGCCCGCCCCCGGGGATCGCGGCCGCCCCGGGCGGCAAGCCGCTGCGGGTGGAGGAGTTCGCCAAGGACCAGGCCAAGAACGACGGCAAGGCGCTCGCGACCAACCGCGGGGCCGCGGCCGAGCAGCAGGTGCGCGACGCAGCGGAGCAACTCCGCGAGGAGAAGGACCCAGCCGTCCGCGCGAAGTTGACCGAGGAGGTGCGCCGGTACCAGCAGCAGAAGGAGACCTGGGACCGCTCGAACGCCGCGTTCAAGGGCCGCAAGGACGGGTACCAGAGCGGCCAGCTCGGCGTGGACCTCGCGTGCGCGTCGAATACCCTCCGGAACCAGCAGCGGGTGAGCCTGACCGCGAACCGGCAGGTGCAGGGCCGCAACGTACTGGAGGTCGGCGGGGTGTGGATCGACGACGGGTACAAGGCCGAGATGAAGGCGGTGACCGTGAAGGCTCAGAGCGAGGCGTACTTCCGCATCCTGGAGCTGCGCCCGGAGATGAAGGACGTGTTCCGCCTCGGGAACTTCGTCGTGTGGGTCGGCCCGAACGGGACCGCCCTGGTGATCGACGAGAACGACGGCAGGGAGAAGCTCGACGACGCCGAGATCGCCGCGCTGTTCGCCAAGAAGTAATCGCTTCCGGGGCGCTCCTCGGCTACACTCGCAAGCCCGCCGGGTCCGCCCGGCGGGCTTGTCGCGTTCATTCCCCGGAGCCTCCCCCGTGAACCGTCCCCTCGACCGCCGCTCGTTCCTCGCGTCCTCGGCCGCCGCCGTTGGCGTGCTCGCTCTCCCGAAGGTTGCCGCCGCGGAGGAGAAGGGCGGGATCAGCCTCGGCGTCCAGAGCTACACGTTCCGCAACTTCGACCTCGAACAGGCCCTGAAGCGGATGAAGGAACTGGGCCTCAAGAGCGCAGAGTTCTACTCGAAGCACCTCCCGCCCGACGCGAACCCCGAGAAGCTCAAGGGCATCCTCGACCTGTGCAAGGAGTACGGCGTCGCGCCGGTCGGCTTCGGCGTGTCGCAGTTCACGAAGGACCACGACAAGAACAAGAAGGTGTTCGAGTTCGGCAAGGCGGTCGGGGTGAAGTACCTCAGCGCGAGCCCGTCGCTCGACTCCTTCGACAGCCTCGACAAGCTGTGCGAGGAGTACAAGATCGCCATCGCGATCCACCCGCACGGCCCCACGGGGAAGGACAGCCGCGACAAGTGGTGGTCGGCCGAGGTCATCCTGAAGGCCGTCAAGGACCACCACAAGCTCATCGGCTCGTGCCTCGACACCGGCCACCTGATTCGCATGGCGCAACTGGGCGAGAAGATCGACCCGGCGGAGCAGGTCAAGATCATGGGCGACCGCAACTTCGGGATGCACCTGAAGGACCACGACAACAAGCGGAAGACGGACGTCATGTTCGGCGACCCGAGCGGCGTGCTCGACGTGGCGGCGGTGTTCAAGGCGCTCCGCGAGGTCAAGTTCACGGGGGCCGTCGCGATCGAGTACGAGGCGAACCCGTCGGACCCGTCGCCGGACATGAAGAAGTGCGTCGGCTACGTCCGCGAGACGGTCAAGGACGTGGGCTGACCCGATCGCGGTGCCGGTTCGTATAATTGCCCCCCGCGGCGCCCGGCACCCCCGCGGCCCGATCCGCGGGGGTGCCCGCGTGTTCCGACACGTACACCCGACCCTCTCCCGTGCCCGACGAGAGCCGCACGCCCATGAGTCCCGACGAAGTCGCCGAACTCCGGTCGCGGAGGTACAACGCAACGGTCGTGTACCTCAAGATGGTCCACTCGGACCTGTTGGTCATGCGCGTGAAGCCGGACTTCCCGCGGCCGGCGCACCAGCCCGGGCAGTACTGCACGCTCGGGCTCGGGTTCTGGGAGCCGCGCGTCGAGGGGTGCCAGGCCGAGGACCTGAAGCCCGACGAGCACACCAAGGTGGTCCGCCGGGCGTACTCGATCAGTTGCTCGGTGGAGGCCGAGCCCGGAACGCTCTACGACCCGGCGGCGTCCGACTGGCTCGAGTTCTACATCGTGCTGGTGCGGGAGAACTCGGACGGCCGCGTCCCCGCCCTGACGCCGCGGCTCTTCGCGCTCAAGGAAGGGGACCGCGTCCAGATCGGCGAGAAGGTCGCCGGGCACTACACGCTCGCCCCGGTCCAGCCCGGCGACAACGTGGTGCTGCTGAGCACCGGCACCGGCGAGGCCCCGCACAACTACATGCTGTGGAGCCTGCTCAGCCGCGGGCACACGGGGAAGATCCTGTCGGCGTGCTGCGTCCGGTACGGCCGCGACCTGGGGTACTCGGCGACGCACCAGCGGCTCATGGGCCGCTACCCCAACTACAAGTACCTGGGCCTTACGACCCGCGAAGCGGGGGCCACCAAGAAGGTGTACATTCAGGACCTGATCGCCCACGGCGAGTTGGAGGAGAACCTCGGCGCGCCGCTCGACCCGAAGACGACGCACGTGTTCCTGTGCGGGAACCCGAAGATGATCGGCGTGCCGACCCGGGACAAGGCGACCGGCGCGGTGACCTACCCGCAGCCGCCGGGCGTGATCGAACTGCTCGAGGCGCGGGGCTTCCAGGCCGACGTGTCGGCGACGAAGTTCAAGGGCACGATCCACTTCGAAGAGTACTGGTGAGGTGCGGCGATGGCAGACGTCATGGAGATGATCGGCGGGTACCGCCTGCGGAACCTGCTCCAGTCAGGGCAGACGTCGCAGGTGTTCGAGGTGGTCGAGCCGACCAGCAACCGGCACTTCGCGATGAAGTTGCTGCTCCCGGAGGTCGCGGACAAGTCCGAGCACCGGAACATCCTGTTCAACGAGGCGGAGGTCGGGGAGAAGCTCACGCACGCCAACGTGATCCGGATCTTCAAGGTGAACCGGAGCCCGACGACGCCGCACTTCATCATGGAGTTCTTCCCCTCGGGGAGCCTGCGGCTGCGGCTCCAGGCGAAGGACGGATCGTTCGTCAGGGAGCACGCCCGGCGGATCTTCAAGGAAACGGCGACGGGGCTGGCGTACATGAACGCGATGGGGTACGTCCACCGCGACGTGAAGCCGGACAACATCCTGGTGAACCCCCTCGGGGAGACCAAGATCATCGACTTCGCGATCACGAAGAAGATCCCGAAGGGGGTCGCGCGGTGGTTCTACCGGAAGGGGAAGCCCCAGGGGACGCCGAGCTTCATGAGCCCGGAGCAGATCAACGACGAGCTCCCCGACGGGCGGATGGACATCTACAGCTACGGGTGCACCCTGTACGAGCTGACGACGGGCCGGCCGCCGTTCCGCGGGAACACCCCGAACGATCTGCTCGGCCGGCACTTCAAGGAGAAGCCGGCGCCGCTGACGGCGTACAACCCCGACCTGACCGACGAGTTCTCGCAGTTCGTGTTGAAGTTGCTGTCCAAGAAGAAAACGGACCGGCCGAACAACTTCCACGAGGTGCTGATGGCGCTCAAGAAGGTGAAGCAGATCTACAAGTCCGTCGCGGAAAAGCGGGACGAGTGATTGTGCGGAACGACCCGACGGAACCACCTGTGAGGAGTTGGGAGCAGATGACGGTCGCACAGCCCCTGCCGTTCGAGCAAGACATTCACGACCTGGAGGAGCAACTGGCGCGCCTGGAGGCAGCGGCCGAGGCACCCGGGGCGGCCGAAACCATCAAGCGGATGCGGCGGGAGTTGACGGCCCTCAAGCGTGAGCGGTACGCAAACCTGAAGGCGTGGGAGACGGTTCTGGTGGCGCGGCACCCGGCCCGCCCGCAAACAATGGACTACGTCGACATGATGTTCGACGAGTTCGTCGAGTTGCACGGGGACAAGGCGTTCGGGGACGACCGCGCGATCCGCACAGGGTTCGCCCGACTCGACGGGGAAAAAGTGCTTCTAATCGGGCACCAGAAGGGGAAGACGCTCGCGGAGCGGCAGCAGTGCTACTACGGGTGCGCGCACCCCGAAGGGTACCGCAAGGCGATGGGGAAAATGAAACTGGCGGCGAAGTACCGGCTGCCGGTGATCTGCCTGATCGACACCCCGGGCGCGTTCCCCGGCATCGGGGCCGAGGAGCGGGGCCAGGCCCAGCTCATCGCCGACAGCATCCTCGAGATGTCCCGCCTGCCGACGCCGATCGTGTGCGTGGTAATCGGAGAGGGCGGGTCCGGCGGGGCACTGGGGATCGGGGTCGGGGACCGGGTCGGGGTCCTCCAGCACGCGTACTACTCGGTCATCAGCCCCGAGGGCTGCGCGGGCATCCTGTGGAAGGTCGCGACCGAGGAGACGAAGCCTCGGGCGGCCGAAGCGCTCGGACTGACGTCGCAAAACCTCTTGCGACTGGGGGTCGTCGACCACGTCGTTCCGGAGCCGCTCGGCGGTGCCCACCGCGCACCGCGTGAGATGGCGAACACTCTGAAGCAATCGCTAGCCCGCCACCTGAGGGAACTGATGCACCTCTCGCAGGACCAACTGCTCGCCGAGCGGTATCAGAAGGTCCGCACCCTGGGATTGCTTGGGTGAGACCGCAGCAGCGCCCGACCGGCCGCACGTTCTGTCTCGGACTGTATTGCAATACATAAGATACATTATCGGACGTTGCGACGCATCACGGACTGGGTCAGCGAATGGCGGCTCGAAGCAGACCGAGTCCGATAATCAGTATTATGTATTGTAACTCCCCCGGTTTCATCTTGCACCCTCTGGTGGCGGAAATGCCCTCGTGTGGTTCCGGTTCGTGGCTCGCCGAGGCGTCGGGGCTCCTTATCATTTCCGCATGACGAACCACCCGTCCCCCCCTCCCGTGCTGACCGCTGGCATGGTCGGCTTCGGCATGATCTTCGACGAGACCTACCGCCCCTTCTTCGAAGCGGTGCGGCGCGTCCCGTTGTACGCTTCCGAGACCGGTCCCGTCGACGTCAGTCTCGCGGCGGTTGCGACACGCACCGGGTCGCGCGTCGAGCGGTACCTCGCGGACCCGTCCGCGCCCCTGCGCGGCTTTCGCAGCCACTCCGGCCCGACCGCCGCGGGTGAGCTCTTCGCCACCGCTGTCGACGCCGTCTGCATCGCAACCCCCGACGACCGCCACCACGGGCCCGCCCGCGAGGCGCTCGTTGCGGGCAAGCACGTCCTGATCGAGAAGCCGTCCGTTCTCGATCTGGCTCACCTCGACGACCTGACCGCCCTTGCCGCGCAGCACGGAGTACTTGCCAAAGTCGTTTACCACAAACTTGCCGATCCGGACCACAAGAAGCTCCGGACCCTCGTCACCGATACAGTCCTCAACCACGTCAACAACGGCTACTGCTCGCTGCTGGAGCCGAAGTCCATCAGCGGCGGGCAGTTCTCCGAGTGGATCCGCGGGCGGAACCCCGGAACCTATGTGGCCGTTCATTACCTCAAGCTCATCGACTTCACGTTCGGCCCCGACTGGGCACTCGACCGCGTCTCGGCGACGGGGCAGCGGGGGCTCGTTGGTCCGGCCGACGGACCCACCTGGGACTCGGTCCAGCTCCAGGTCGTGTACCGCCACCCGGACGCCCGCGAGGCGGCGTTCGACATCCACACGAGCTGGGTCACCCCCGACAACTTCCCCGGGTACGTCGAACAGGAGGTCCAGTTCCGCTTCGACAACGGCGTGTGGGCGGCCCACCAGCGGAAGCGCGGCGTCGAACTGACCGTCGAAAACCGCACCCCGCGCGAACTCAAGAACACCCCCAACTATCACTACAACGGCACGTTCCTCGAACCGTGGGGCGAACGGTCCCAGCGCGGGTATGGCATCGAAGTCATCGAGCGGTTCTTCCGCGAGGTGGCGTTCGTGGAGTACGGCGGGCCGGCCGGGGAGCGACCGGAGCGGCTGCGGCAGATGCGGGCGCTGACCTACAACGACGTCTCGGCGGACCGCAACTGCGTCGCGATCGTCCAGGCGATGGAGGCCATCCTCGCTCGTGCGGCCGCGGGCGTTCCCGGGTGCCTCGTAAAGGTCAATGCCCCCGAAGGCGGCCTCGCGCTCTACGAACCCGGCGCCGCGAGCCCCACGATCCTCTACCCCGGGCGGGTGTGACCCGCCCCACCGAGCGGGTTCCCATGAACGACAAGCGCAAGGTCACGGTCAGCAAGTTCCTGTCCCGCATCCTCCGGCACGCACCCGAGGACGCCGGGCTGACGCTCGAACCCGGCGGGTGGGTGCCGGTCGCCGACCTCCTCGCCGGCGCGATAAAAATCGGGGTGACGATCACGCGTGAGGAACTCGACGAGGTCGTCCGTTCCAGCGACAAGCAGCGGTTCGCGTTCGACGAGTCGGGAGCGAAGATCCGCGCCAACCAGGGCCACTCCGCCGAGGTCGACCTCCAACTCGAACCGACCGAACCGCCCCCCGAACTGTTCCACGGCACGGCGACACGGCACCTCGACACCATCCTCCGCGACGGGCTCCTGAAGATGGCCCGGCACCACGTCCACCTGTCCGCCGACGTCGCCACCGCCCTCAAGGTCGGCGGGCGGCACGGCAAGCCGGTCGTGCTGGTCGTTGATGCGGCACGGTTGCAGGCGGCGGGCCACATCTTTTTCCGCTCCGCCAACGGCGTTTGGCTTGTGGACCACGTCCCGCCGCAGTACCTTCGTGTGATGACCCCGGAGACCTGACCGATGCCCCCTCTCCACCACGCCGGCGAACCGGCGGCGAACACAACGCGCGACCGGCTCGCCCTCGTCGAGCCCAGGTCCCTTCGCACGTTCACCCCCACTCAGGCGGTCATCAGCCGCAGTGCAGGGGTGTTCCACTGGACCGCGGACGGCCGCCGCCTCTACGACTTCACGTCCGGCGTGCTCGTCTCGAACCTGGGACACAACCCGACCCGGTGGATGGAGCGGTTCTCGCAGTACATGGGGTGGCCCGCGGGCGGGTTCGTGGCCCGCGGCGGCCCGGAGTACACCCCGGCCGTCGCCATGACCGCGTACAACGCTGTTACCCCGGTCGAGGTCGAGGCCAGCGGCCGGCTCCTCGCGTCGCTCCGCCGGTGCCCCGGCGGCGGTCGGATGGAACAGGTCATGTGGGCCGCGTCCGGGTCCGAGGCGATCCAGAAGGCGCTCTGGGCGACGGCCGCACGCGACCGGACCCGGCCCATGATCCTCGCCACCCGGTTCGGGTTCCACGGCAAGAAGGGGCTCGCCAACGCGGTCACCGGCTCCGAGACCGACTCCGAGCGCGACCCGCGGGTGCGCTTCGTCTCGTTCCCGATGGCCGAGTGCCGCGACGTCGCGCTGCGCGGCGGGCCGTTCGACCCCGCCCCGTATCAGAAGGAGCTCGACGCCCTGCTCCACCAGTTCGGCCGCAAGATCGGCACCCTCGTCACCGAGCCGTACCTCGGCGGCGGCGGCTCGTACCACCCGCCCAAGGCGTACCTCCAGTTGCTCCAGAGGTTCTGCCGCGACAACGACATCCTGTTCATCCTCGACGAGGTCCAGGCCAATTACGGCCGCACCAGCGCGCTCTACGCGTTCGAGGCCTACGGGCTCGAACCCGACCTCGTCGTTCTGGGGAAGGGGCTCGGCAACGGGGTGCCGGTTGCCGCGGCCGTCGGGCGGGCCGACGTCTTCGGTGCGCTCGACTACGGCGAGGGGTCCGACACCTGGAGCGCGAACCCGCTGTGCTGCGCCGCCGTACTGGCTACGCTGGACGAGTTCGAGGGCCGCGACGTCGTCGCCGCGATGAAGCCGGTGTCCGCCCTGATCGAGGCCGGGCTCGTGGACCTCAAGGAGTTCCCGTTCGTGGCGCACGTCCGCGGCGAGCAGGGCGGCATGGTGTGGGGCGTGGAGATGAAGGACCACGCCGGCAAGACGGCCGCGGAGTGGGCGAACGCCTTCGTGTTGGCGTGCTACGCCGGCGAGGGTGCCGCGGGTGACGGCGTCCACCTCCTCGGCCCGCTCTCGAAGAAGGTGGTTCGCGTCTCCCCCCCGCTGGTCATTACCCAGGCGGAGGCGGCCGCGGCGGTGTCCATCATGAAGCAGGCCGCCGCCCGGCTCGCGACCGCCCCGCACGCGATCGCCGTCGGCTGACCCCGGGAGTCCTAATGTCCGTCGACTGGCTGACCGAAGCGCTCTTCTCGACCGCCGACGCCTTGGGGACCGATTACCTGGTCCTCAAGAGCGTGCTGGCGGTCGTCCTCGTCTGCTCGATGTGCGGGATGCTCGGCTCGATGGTCGTCGGGAACCGGATGGCGTTCTTCTCCGACACGATGGCCCACTGCGCGTTCGCCGGCGTCGCCCTCGGGTACCTGAGCGTCCTCCTCAGTGGCGGCGACCGGGCGCTCGCGACGTGGGTGGTGCCGCTCGCGATGGTGGCCGTGGGGATCGCGGTCGGTGCGGGGATGGTCTACGTCCGCGACAACACCGGCCTCGCGCACGACACCGTGATCGGTGTGTTCTTCGCGCTCGCGATCGGCTTCGGGGCGATGCTGTACCAGGTGCTGTCGGTGCGGTTCGGGTTCAACCCCGAGTCGTTCTTCTTCGGCAGCCTCGCGCTGATGCCGGACGAGGACCTGTTCTTCCTGCTCGTCCTCGCCGCGGCGGTCACGCCGGTGTTCGCGTGGCGGTACAACCAGCTCGTGTTCGACAGCTTCAACCCGACCCTGGCCCGGACCCGCGGGCTGAGCCTGACCCTCAACAACTACCTGTTCATCATCCTCCTCGCGCTCGTCGTGAACCTGTCCCTCAAGGCCGTCGGCGCGCTCCTCATTAACGCGATGCTCGTAGTCCCGGGGGCGGCGGCGGCCAACCTGTCGCGGAACCTGCGGCAGATGTTCTGGCTCACGTTCGCGTTCTGCCTGGGCTCGGGGCTGTTCGGGTTCGCGGTCCGGAACTCGATCGAGATCCGCGTCGGGGGCGGGGAGCCGATCCTGTTCGGGCCGAGCGGCGTCATCGTCGTGACCACCGTGTGCGTGTTCTTCGGCACGATGGTGCTGGGGGCGGTGTGGAACCGGTTCGCCCCGGTCCTCGGGTTCGCCCCCCTGCCCCTCCGCGGCGTCCGCCACGTCCACGACGCGAGCTGTTCCGACGACCACGGCCTCGGTCAGTGCCCGTGACGGCGAACACAACCCCGCTGCGGGGCGTATAATCCACAACTGAATACCTCCCCAGCGGGTACCGTAGTGTCGCAGCTCACGCCCGAAGAAGCCGTATCCCTGTTCCTCATCAAGTTCCTCGCCATCCTCTGGGAGGCGATGCCGTTCATCGTCCTCGGTGCGGTGCTGGCCGGGATCCTTGAGGAGTTCCTGCCGCAGCAGGCGATCACCCGGTTCCTGCCCAAGCAGGTCGTGCCGGCGGTCATGATCGGGGCGCTGCTCGGCCTCGTGTTCCCCATGTGCGAGTGCGGCATCCTCGTCGTCATGCGGCGGCTCCTGCGGAAGGGCCTGCCGCTGTCGTGCTGCATCGCGTACATGCTCGCCGGGCCGATCATCAACGTCGTGGTAATCTTCAGCACCTGGGCCGCGTTCAAGAACCACAACATCGAGGACGAGATGGTCGGCCTCCGCGTCGGCCTCGCGTTCCTGGTCGCCTGCACGACCGCGTTGATCGTTCACGTCCAGTACCTCAAGTACGGGAACGCTCTGCTCACGAGCGTCGCGATGCCGCGGGAGGCCGCTCCCGCGGCCGACGACTCGGAGGGCGCCCCCGCCCCGGCCAGGCGAACCATGGGGCAGCGGCTGTCGAACATCTCGGCGACGAGCATGCACGACTTCGTGGACATCACGCTGTTCCTGACGCTCGGGGCGGTCCTGGCCGCGACCGCCAAGTTGTTCCTCCCGTCGAGCGAGGTCGAGGCGCTGTCGCGGGACCACCCGTTCCTGGCCATCCCGGCGATGATGGGCCTCGCGTTCCTGATGTGCCTGTGCAGCGAGGCCGATGCGTTCGTCGCCGCGAGCTTCACGAACATGCACATTTCCGCAAAGACCGCGTTCCTGGTACTCGGGCCGATGCTCGACATCAAGTTGGTGCTCATGTACACGCGGGTGTTCCGCCGCCGCCTGATCGTCACCATCGCGGGCAGCGTTGTCGTGCTGGTGTTCGCCTCCTGCATGCTGGTCCACCTCGTGTACCAGTGGCAGGGCTGGTTGGGCGTGCCCGTGCGGACCCTGTAGGCCGGCCTCGCGAACAAGGGGAGTTGCACTCATGGCTCACACGCACCCGCACCCGGGCGAGTCCCTGCGGAACTACTTCACCGAGCAGCTCCTCGGCATCCTCGTGTGCGGCGGCCTCGGGTTCGTCGCGGTCCGGATGTACTCGAACGGGATGTTGAACTTCATCCTCGCGAAGGAGTTCCACCTCCCGGTGCTGCTCGGCGGCGTCGCCATCCTCACCGTGATCGTCTTCCTGAGGGCAATCGCGATCTGGAACGAGGCCGGCGCGCTCCAGGCCCCCGCCTACGACGGACCGGAGTGCGGCCCGGACCACGTCCACGATGCGAACTGCGAGCACGACCACGCCCACTCGTACCCGGGGCACTCGCACGACCACGGCGACCACGCGCACTCCCACGACATGTCGTGGGTGTTCGTCACCATGCTCATCCTCGTGATCCCGATCACCCTGTTCGTCATCGGGATGCCGAGCAGCGCAATGGCGGCCCTCGCCGGCCGGGCCGAGGCCAAGCTCGCCGGGCGGAACAGTGCCCCCGAGGAGGCGCTCGCCTCTGCGTCCCTCCGCGACCAGGCCAAGGACGCGACCGTCGAGAAGGAGGAGAAGCAGGCCGACGGCACGACCGTGCGGACCCTCAAGACGGCGTCCGGGCTTCGCATGCGGGAAACGGTGCCCGTTACCGGCGAGCCGAGGTACGCCCTCATCACCGCCGAGGGGACCGAGTTCCGGTTCAACGACCTGAACGACGCGGCGTTCGACGAGGAGAAGCGGAAGAGCCTGGAGGGCCAGACCGCGATCCTCGAGGGCCGGTTCAAGCGGATCGCCGACAAGGACTTCACCCTGTTCCGCATGAAGATGACGTGCTGTGCCGCCGACACGGTGCCGCTAAAGGTGCGGATCATCGTGCCGCAGGCGATCAACAACATCAACAACTTCGACTGGGTCCAGGTGAAGGGCCAGATCCAGTTCGTGAAGGTGCCGGGGGGCCGGGCCGGGGCGGAGACGCACATCCCGGTCATCATGGTCGCCGACCTCGCGGACGTGCGCAAGGGCGAGCCGAAAAACGAGTACGAGCAGTGACCCCCCTGCCCCGCTCAGCCTCCTCCCCGTGACGCCCCGCGGCGGAACGGGACGTACTTCCAGACGAGCGCGAGCAGAATGAGGCTGCCGCCGAGGAACATGGCGGGCGTCGGCGTGTCGGTGTGCGGCGTGAGGAGGTACGCCCAGACCGGGTTCAGCAGCGGTTCGAGGAGGGTAATGATCGCGGCCTCCTGCGCCGACACGGCCCTCAGGCTCCGCGTGAACAGCCAGTACGGCACGCCCATCTGCAAGACGCCGCACGCGGCGAGGACCACGAACTGCGGGGGCGTTGGCGTCGCCGCCCATTCGGCGAAGGCGCCCGGGCCGTCTGAAACGAGAATGAACAGGCCCAGCATCACGGCCGTTCCGATCAGGTTGAGCGCTACCAGCCACGCCGCCGCGTGCGCCCGCAGCACGCGGAGGAACAGCACCACCGCGGCGTACACCACCCCGCTCCCGACCCCCATCAGCAGCACCACAATTTCCTTGCGCTCCTGCTCGGGCGACGACGCCGAGGGCCAGCCGCCGGCGACGATCACCGCCGCGCCCGCGGCCGCCAGGAGCACCGACTGCCACCCGCGGCGGTCCCCCGACTCGCCCAGGATCAGGACCGCGAACAGGTAGACCCACACCGGCGCGGTGTTCTGGAGGAAGATCGCGTTGGCCGCGGCCCCGAGGCCGAGGGCGGACAGGTACAGCCCGCTCATCACGGTGAACAGCACCACCATCGGCACCATCACCGGGGTGAAGGTGACCTGGTCGCGCCGCACGAGCGTGAGGATGAACAGGCCGCCGAAGAGGCCGCGGTAGAACGCGATCAACAGCGGCGTAAGTTGCGGCGCTTCGAGCCCGAGGCCGAGCGGCTCGCGGAGCAACCGCATGAAGACGCTGCCGAGGCTCCACAGTACGGCCGCCAGCACCAGACACAGCCGCGCCCCTTTGGGGGATTGAGGAGGTTGCTCGCCAGCAGTCATGCCCTGCCCCACGCCGCGCCGCCCGCACCCGGAGTGGGGCGGCCGAGCGGTTCATGAGATTATTGGGGGTGCGGCCCGAAGGGGCCACGTGCCGGGAGGTTCAGCGGAGGTGCGCGGTGCGGATGTTGCGGAGCCGGCTGAGGAGCGGCTTGGGCACGCCGCTCGCGTCGATGAGGCCGCCGCACGGCGTGAGGTGCGGGTCGCCGTCGGACCAGTGGTCCCAGGTCACGGCCCGGACGTGCGGGGTGCAGAGCGCCAGCGTCGCGAACGACGCGCCCCACTCGGCCTGCCCCTCGGGCGACGGGCCGGTCCGCGAACTGGGTGCCCACACCGACTGGCCGTGGTGCGCCGCGACCGCGTCGGGCTGGGGAGACGACGGGAGGCTGAGTACCACTTCCAGGGGCCGCCCCAGCACGGTGAACAGGTTGATGAGGCGGGCGGTGTCGAGCAGGTCGCGCGGGAAGCTCCCCCGCGGGGTGGTCGCGATGCGGACCTCGAGTTCGACCGCCGACACCCGCATCCCGGTGCGGATCAGGTCGTCGGAGAACGTGAGCGGCGAGATCGTGTGCTCTTCCTTGACCAGGTAGTCGCCCCACGGCTGGGCCAGGCTGAGGACGAGTTCCAGGTTCGGGTCGATCTGGCTGGCCGCTTCGAACAGGCGGAACGCGAGCCGCAGTCGCTCGTCGTCGTCGAGCCCGAGCGAGTCGGCCTGGTTGAAGCCGGCGCACACGACCCACCGCTGCACGTCGCCCTTGTACCGGCGGATCGCGGTCTCCAGGAAGTCGCACATGAACGCGGCGAGCGTGGGGAGGTCCCCTTCCCACCCGGCGGCCCAGATCGGCAGCATCCCCGGCGCGAGGTCGATGACCGGGCCGATGGTGATCGGCAACTTCGCGGCCTTGGCCGAGGCGACGGCCGCGTCGGTGTCCGACCAGTCGTAGGCCGACTCCTGCGGCTCGACGTCGCGCCAGCGGAGCGCGATCTGTGCGGCGTTGAAGGTCCGGGCGTACTCGGCCGCGAGGTTCCCCCAGCCCCGCATGGTGCGGGCGGCGAGCCGCGTGTCGAGGAGCTCCTCCTCCTGGTGCCGCGTGTCGAACAGTTGGTCGGCGAACTCCCGGGTCAGGGCGTCGGCGAGCGCGAAGCTCTGTTCCAGCACCCGGCCCGCGAGGTTGTCGGACTCGGCCGGCGGGGCCTGCACGGCGCGGCCGAAGAGCTTCGTCGCTTCGAGGAGCCCGCGGTCGAACGTCTGCGGGGTGACCAGCCCAATCGCCTGCCAGTCGGACGCCTGGGTCCGGACCTGGTTGAGCTTGCCGCGGGCCAGCTCGACCATCAGGCGGTACGGCTCGGCCCGTTCCCGCAGGGTCGGGCTCGTGGCCACGAGCGTCCCGAACCCGCCGACCGGCCAGGGCATCAGGAGGTAGCCGCTGTCCGACAGGGACTTCGAGAGGATGATCCGGCCGTCGCGGACCTCAACGGCGGTGGCGTCGATCGTCTGCTCGAACCCGTGCGCGAACGAGGCCCGTCGCAGCGTCGCCTGGGCGAGGGCGGGCATCGGGTGCGGCAGCAGGAACGAGATCGACCCCATGAGCTGACAGACTCGGCGTTAATGACCTGGATACAGACAAGAATACAGCAGTTGTACCCGGACCACAATGGTCAGGCTGCCTCTCCACCGAACGGGGTCGGCGTCAGACCGCCGGTGCGGCCTCGAACGCGGCGATGGAGATGCCGTAACGGTCGGCGAGCGCGACGGTTTGGGCCTCGTCCAAAAGGATAGTCTGACCGGCTTCAATGGCAAGTACGCGGGCACCCGAGCGGTACATCGTTTCGATCGTTTGTGTCCCCACCGTGGGGACGTCGAACCGGCGGTCCTGACCCGGCTTCGCGACCTTGACGACCACGAACCCGGACCGGGAGCACAACTCGCCGGCCCGCTCGATGGCCCGGTCCGTGCCCTCGATCGCTTCGACCGCGAGGACGGCCCGCTCGCGGACCATGACGCTCTGGCCGATGTCGAGGCGGCCCATCTCGCGGGCCAGCGCCCACCCCACGGAGATGTCCCGCTGCTCGGCCGCGGTCGGCTTCCGCCGGGTCAGCACGCCGTCACGCACGAGTAACTCCGGAACGAGGTCGAGGGGGGAGGCGCACTCGAGGCCGTGCGCGCGGAACTCGTCGATCAGGCCCAGGAGGAGCGAGTCGTCGTTGTTGGCGCGGCGCTTCCGGTAGAAGTAGAACCGGACCATCCGCCAGTCGGGCACGAACTGGAACAGCCGCCACGGCTGGTAGAGGAGGTGCTTGTGGAACTTGCCGGCCATCGTCCACCGCTCGACGCCGCCCCGGCGGAACGTGCGGAGCAGGAACCCGAGCGACGCCCGGTTCAGCGTGTGGTACTCGGTGCAGATCCGCTTCAGGGCGGGGTCGGCCATGCCCGCGACGCCGACGCAGACGACGGGCACGCCGCACTCCCGGGCCTTCTCGGCGAAGGCGATCGGGAACCGGCCGGCGCAGGCGATCAGCCCCACGGGGCGCGGCCCGGGCGGCCCGGCGGCTTCGCGGCGGCGGGCGTCACGAAGCCCGGTCCAGCCGGGAACGCTCAGCATTTCAGGAGTCCTCCAGGCCGAGGTGCTTCTTGACCCGGTTGAGGTCCTTGCGCATCTCGGGGAGCTTCTCGCAGCTCGACATGATGCGGGCCTGTTCGCGGTGCGGCAGGGCCGGGGTGCCCAGCACCTGCGAGCCGGACGCGACGTTGCCCGAGACGCCGCTCTTGGCCATGATCGTCACCCGGTCGCCGATGGTGACGTGATCGGCCACGCCCACCTGGCCGGCCATCACCACGTAGTCGCCGGTCGTCGTCGAGCCCGCGATCCCGACCTGGCTGCACAGGATGTTGTGCTTCCCGAGGTGGCAGTTGTGCCCGACCATCACCAGGTTGTCGATCTTCGTCCCGGCCCCGATACGGGTGGCCCCGAACGTGCCGCGGTCGATGGTGGTGCACGCGCCGATCTCGACGTCGTCCTCGATCTCGACCGACCCGAGTTGCGGCACCTTGACGTGCCGGCCGTTCTGGAACCGGTACCCGAAGCCGTCCGCCCCGATCACGGAGTTCGAGTGGAGGACGACCCGGTGGCCCAGGGTGCAGCCGTCGTACACGACCGCGTGCGGGTGGAGCACGCACCCCTCCCCGACCTTGCAGAACCGCCCGAGGACGGCCCCGGCGTGGAGGGTCGTGTTCGCCCCGACCTCGCAGTTCTCGCCGACCACCGCGAACGGCCCGACGCTCACGCCCGGGGCGAGATGCGCCGTGGGGTGGACGTGGGCGGCCGGGTGGATCGAGGGGGCGCTCTCCGGCGGCCACCCGCGGAGCTGCTGCACGATCTGCGCGAACGCCATCAGCGGGTCCGCGACCCGGATGATGGGCCGGCCGTTGACCGGGACCGACAGGGGCACGAGCGCCGCCGACGCGCGGCTGTTGTGCCAGGCGTTCAGGTGCTTGTCGTGCTCGACGAACGTGATGTCGCCGGGCTGGGCCTCGGCGAGCGTTCGGGCGCTCGAGATGGGCAGGTCGCCGTCGCCGAGGACTTCGCCCCGCACCCACTCGGCCAAATGCCGGACTGTGATCGTCACGGTGGGCCCCTCACTTCCGTGCGTGCCGCTGAACCCCCATCCTGGGGCGTGGCGGAAGTTAACCAATGCCGGTAACCGGGGCAATACCAACACCGCACCCGACCGCCGGCTCGTGAGGAGGTATCGTCCGCGGTCCGTACCCGGAAATAGAGGGAAACTGCGAGAATTGTGGACAGCACGTACGGGGTCAGGCGGGTGCGATCCCCTCGGCCGCCGCGAACTCCGCGGCCGGGACGGGGCCGGTCGGCGTGTCGATCACCCCGCCGCCCGCGGCGGCGCACGCCCAGGTCACCTTCCCCCAGGCGGCGCTGAGGGCGGGATCGGAGTTGCCCCAGGTGACGCACACCAGGGCCCCCGGGCGGCGGCGGACGGTGACCATCCCGGCCGCGGTCCCGACCCGGAGTTCCGACCAGGCGTCGGCGGGTTCCTCGTCGGGGAACGCCGGGAGCCCGTCGATCATGCGGAGCTGACCGGACTCGCCGACCCGCTGGAGGTGCGTGCGGATCGCGCCCCACGGGGGCGTGACTTCGGTGGGGAAGCGGACGGTTCGGTCGAGGCCCATGTGGTCACCAGAGTCGGTCACAGTGAAGAGGCCCACCCGGTGTCGGGTGGGCCTCGCGGGTCATCTTACTTATCCTTGCCGACCAGGATCTCTTCGAGCTTCTTCTTCTGGTCCGCGGAGAGGACGGCCCTCATCTCCTTCTCCTTCGTCGTCCTGAGATCCTTGATCTTCGCCTCCAGCTTGTCGATCTCGTCGTTGTACTTCCCCTGGATCTTGTAGATGTTCTGGACCTGGTCCTCCGTGAGCCCGATCTTCTTCCAATTCGGCGGGAGGACGCCCTTGGCCCGAACGGGCGGGTCGTCCTTCTTGGGCTCCTGACCGGCGATCCCACCGGACAGGGCGAGGAGGGCGGCGAACATGAGGCACGGGGCGAAACGCGGCATCGGTCACCTCAGTGGACAGGACGGAGTGTGATACGGGCCAGTCGACACTCCCATTAAGGTGCCCGCGATCGCGGTGTGCAAGAAAAAAGTCTTCCGCACATCCGCGTTTCACCCGGCGACCAGCTTGGTCCACAGGTCCTTGTACTTCTTGAGGTACTCGGTGCCCTCGGCGACCGGGTACGTCTTGCCGACCTCGCACATGGTGTACCGGTCGTAGTTCACGCCCTTGAGGAGCCCGAACAGCTCGCGGTACGGGTACGTGCCCTTGGCGTCGTTCTCCAGGTCGTTGATGTGGCACGCCACGATCCGGTCCTTGAGCAGCTCGAACGCGGCCTTGACTGACTTGCCCTCGACGTCGGTCGGGTTCGAGTTCCAGTTCACGCCGACGGCCTTCGACGGACAGGCGTCCATGATCGCCCTCATGTTCTTGGGCACCTGGGTGACGGCCCCGTGGACCTCGACCCAGACCTCGACGCCCGCGTCGGCCGCGGCCTTGCCGCACTCGTCCAGCGCGGCGCCGATCTGCGCGAACGTCTTCTGCGGGTCGGCGTCCTTCGGGACGCCGTTCGGGCGGACCTTGACCCCCTTCCCGCCCAGGTCCTTCACCAGCCCGATGAACTGCTTGCAGTCCTCGATGTTCTTCTTGACGACGGCGGGGTCGGCCGCGTGGAACTCGCACACGGTCCCGCAGCTCCAGAACACCACGCCCGAGTCGGCGAACTGCTTCTTCACGGCGCCGCGCTGCTCGGCATTGAGCGAGGGTTCGACCCCGTGCTTGTGCGTGGTGCGGCACTCGACGGCGGCGATCCCGACCTCCTTGCACACCTTGAGGATCGTCGGGAGGTCCCACGTCGCTGGGACGTTGTACGTCACCAGGCCGAGCTTGAACTTGGCGGGCTCGTCGGCCCCGAACGACAGACGCGGGGCGGTCGCCGCGGCAACAGCGGCACCAGACGCGGCGAGAAAGTCACGGCGAGAGAGGGGTGTCATGCGTGCGATTCCGAAAAAGGGTTGGAACTCATCCCATGATGGGAGTTCGGCTTGCGCGTGCAACTCAAAAAAACCGCCACGCGGCACAATAACCTTGGGCCGGCGCGCATCGGATCGTGTGAGAGGTGTCTGGCAGCGTCACCTCTCAATGTGGGAGCGACTAAGTCGGGTCAGTTGTTCAGGGGTTGGCAGCGTCCCCTGAAACAACTGGCCCGACTGTCCATTTCTACTCTCACGCATTCAACACCACTCACGGCGTCACGGACCGGTGATCGAGTCGCGTTCGGCTTTCAGTGCCGCAATTTGGGCACCGAGAACGGCGATTCCCTGGTGCGGCGGGCGCCACTTCGCGAGTGAATCGGCCGCGGCCCGCACGACTTCGGCCTTCCCGGTCAGTGCCCCTTTCAGAGCGCCGAGTTGTGCCTCGTCCCACGCGAGGGCGTCGGCCCCGGCCGCGAGCCGGCACTCCAGCGTCGCGATCTGGAATTTGAAGGCGCTCGCCGCCTTGAGGATCTCCAACATCGTGTGGTCGGGGGCGCTGTTCTTGAGGACGGCCTGGAGGTCGTCGTTCGTGAGGGCGGCGGAGGCGCGCATCTGGGTGAGCTTCGCCCCGAGGCTCTCGAGTTCGGTCCTTCGCGTGCCGACACTCGAAGCCAGGGCGTCGCCTTTCTTGCGGAAGAACTCGCGTTCCTGGTCGGCGGGCGCGCCGTTCGCAAGCAGGTCGGCGTACTCGCGGACGGACGCGGCGAGCGCGGCCTTCTGCGTCTCCTGAACTGCGGCGAGTTGCTTCTGGGCATCGAGTGCCAGTTCCAACTGTGCGATCTCGGCTTCGAGCGCCGCCCGACTGCGGCGCGGAACAGCCACCGCGGCCGCGGCCGGTCGCTTGACCTCCGGGACCGGCACCGCGGGCGGAACGTCCGGACCGCCCGCGTCGTCCTTCAGCACGAACCAGAACACGACCCCGCTCGCCGCGAGGGCCCCGCACCAGCCGAGCAGGAGCAACCCAATCGTGGACGCTCGCGGCACGACGTTCTCTCCCGACAGGAGCAGGCCGTTCCCCAGACGCATTCTACTTCTTCGGGGGCGGGGGCGGGTCGGCCGCCGAGGTGTGGTCGGACGTGATCCGCCACCCTTCGGGGAACTTGCGGAACACCAGTGTGAACCGGCCGGTCGCCGTCTCACTGGCGAGCTTCAGGACGTACCGACCGCGCACCACGGCGGCCGCAGAACGGATCTCTTCAACTTGGAGCTCCTCGAACGCCAGTTCCCCGCGCTCGGCGAGCTTCCCGTCCTTGTCGGGGGCGAAATACTTCTTCTGGTAGCGGGCCCGGGTCGCCTCCCAACCCCTGGTGACCCGGTCACCGGACATGAACGAGAGCTGCTCGTCCCGCCAGTACCCGGCCATGAACCCGTCGAGGTCGCCCGTGTTCCACGCCGCGACCTGGGCGTCGAGGACGCCGCGGATCTGTGACTCGTCGGCGGCCGGGGTGCTCAGCCCGAGGGTGCGCGCGACCGCCGGGAAGACGACGACGATGAGCGTCACGAACGTCACGAAGGCCGCGGCGGTGGCCAGGCACCCGAACCGCAGGGACTTCGCGCGGAACCGCAACTCATCGGCCGCTCGCGTGTCGGGGTCCGGCATCGTTGGCCTCCGCGATGATTCGACTGCTGTGCCGCGTGCCGACTAAGCAGCCAGCCGTAGTTCGTTGTCACATTTGGCCTGTAGCCTTTGTCGGTAGGCCTCGAACCCATCCTCGACGGCCTTGCGGAGATCGGTTCGGGTGGTGAACCTACGGGTCGGCATCTCGTGGTGCTTGACCTGCTTGAACACCGGCTCGATCCGGTTCAACTCCGGTGAGTAGGGCGGCAGGTCGTACAGGTAGATGCCGAGCTTCGTCAACCCCGGCCGGGCGGCCTTCACCAAATTATTGGTGTGGATGCCGGCGTTGTCGAGCGTCACCACACGCGGCACCCCCGCCGGCGGCAACCGGTCCCGCAAATGGCAGGGCAGGTCGTCGGACGCGAGGGTCCGCTCGAAGGGCACCGCGTCCAGACACCGGACCGACGGCCCGTAGGTCGCCAGGGCGTTCACTCGCCGTCCCTGCGGGTACTCGTACTTCACACGCTTGCGTTGCCTGGGCAGGCACCACGAGCACCCGGTCGGCAACGACGGGCCGGACCCGCGCTCGTCCAGGTAGAACAGCCTCAACCGGCCCGTCGCAGGGTTTTTCAAGTTGGCGAGGACGGCTTGGGCGCGCGACCTTCTCGGGGTCGTGCTTGTGGCTGACGGCTTGGGCGGTGCGGTGGTAACCCGCGTTGAGCAGGGCGAGGTACCGCCGGGTCCGGCGCGGACCGATCCCGACGTCCGGTCCGAGTGCCTCGGCCGATTGGCGAATGGTCCAGGTCCGCTCCTGGCCGAGGCGTTCAGACAACTTCCCGGTGACCGTGGCTCGGCGGTCGTGGTCCGGGTCGGGACCGGGAGAGTCGGGGGAGAACGCCTGGGTGCCCGGGTCGGCGAACCCACTGAGGGCCGACCGAACGGTGTGCGGGTGTCGGCCCAGGTGCTCAGCGATCCTGGGTGCTGACCATCCAGCGTCGGACAGGGGCACCATTTCCAGGCGGTCACGAGCGACGCTGGGGAGACCGGAGCCGCGAAGGGTTCGAAGGTCGGAACGCTGAGTACCAGTGAGTCGGATGCGGAGCATGAAACATTCTACGCATCCCAGGCCAAGTGCTTAGAATGGCGACCAACGGACGCGCGTGACATCGCGGGCACCGTCGCCGAGCGGCGAGCCTCGTGACAACCGACCCACGTGACAGCCCATGAGCAGCCCCAGCGGAACCGCCGGCAGTCCGGACGTCCCGGCCCCCCAGCCGTCGCCGGCTCCGCCCCCGCCCGACGGCTCGCGCCGCGGCGGGTGGGCGCGCATCGTCGTGTGGGCGAGTGGCCTCGCGGCGGCCGCCGTCGGCCTCGCCCTGCCGTTCTCGTACTGGGGCTACCGGTTCACCACCTCGATGACGAACGACGCCTTCGTGGAGAGCCGCATCGTCCAGCTCGCCCCGCAGACGGCCGGCCTCCTCGTGCGCGTCCACGTCGAGGAGCACGACCGCGTGTCGGCGGGACAGGTGATCGCCGAGATCGACCCGACGCCGCGCCAGCGTGAACTCGACCTGGCCCGGTCGAAGGTCGCTGTCGCCGAGGAAAACGTGCGGTACGCCGAGGCCGCCCTGGACCGGTTGGAACAGGAGTACCCGCGACGGGTGGCCTCGGCCGAGCAGGACCTGGCCGTCGCCAAGTCGCTCCAGTCCGAGGCCCGGACCCGCCTGGAGGTCACCCGCACGCGAACCGACAAGGGGGTGAAGGAGGCCGAGGCGAACGTGGACGCGGCGAAGGCCGTGCTGGTCAAGGCGAAGGAAGACAACGACCGGTACCAGAAGCTGTACGAGGAGAAGTCGGTCCCGCAGACCCGGGCCGAGGACGCGGCGCGGTCGTTCGGGACGGCGAAGGCCGAGTACGCGGCCACACTCGCCCGGCTCGACACGGCCCGGGCCGAGCTCGGCCAGACCCGGATCGCCGACCGCGAAGTCGACGCCAACCAGCAGACCGTTGAGAAAGTGGTCCAGGCGCTCGAGCTGGCGAAGCTCGGCCGGCTCCAGATCGACGAACTGAAGGTCCAGGTCGCGACCCGCAAGGCCGAACTCGAGGAGGCCCGGCGGGCGGTCCAGACCGCGCTCACCCAGTTGCAGTACTGCCGGGTGATCGCCCCGTTCGACTGCGTCGTGGCGAAGCGGTACCGCAGCCCCGGGGACAACGCCCCGGCCGGCTCGCCGGTGGTGAGCGTGTACAACCCGCGGCTCATCTACGTCACCGCACACATGGAAGAGGACCGGCTGGAGGGGATCGCGCCGGGCAACCACACGACCCTGTGGATCGACCGGTTCAGCGGCCGGTTCAGCGGCAGGGTGGTGTGGGTCGGGGAGTCGTCCGGGGCGAACTTCGCGCTGATCCCGCGGGACGTGAGCACCGGCGAGTTCACCAAGGTGCCGCAGCGGGTGCCGGTGCGGATCGCGCTCGACCCGGACGACCGGATGCCGCGCGTCGTGCCCGGCCTCTCGGTCACGGTCGCGGTCTCGCACACCCCCGGCGACTCGGAGTGGGCCGCGAAGGAGGCGGCCGCGCAGCGGGCGCTGGCCGCGGAGGGGCTGAGCCCGGTCGTGCCGGTCCCGGAGGGCACGAAGTGACCCCGGCCCCCCTGCCCCCGCTCACCGCCCGGGAGCGGGTGGCCGCCGCGTGCGGGTTCGCCGCCGCCCTGCTCTACGGCGTCCACAGCACGCTGCCCGACCTGCCGGGGCCGTTCGAGGTCGTGAACCTCGGGTCGGACCGGTACCGGTTCCAGTGGGTGTCGGGTGCGGCGAGCATCGGCTCGATCGTGGGCATGTCGGTGCTGCCCTGGCTCCGCGCCCGGGTCGGGCTGTGGCAGTGCTACCTCGGCGGGCTGTGGCTGTACGCCGCCGGCGGCCTGGCCGGGGTGTGGGTCCGGGAGGACACGGTCCTCGCGGCCACCACCGCGGTCGCGGCGGTCGGCACCGGCCTGGTGATCACGACCGTCCTGTCGATCCTGTGGGCCGAGTTCCCCGACCGCCGCGACTGGGCCATCGGGCTGTACGTCGGGGGGCTGTACCTGGGCCGGATCGTCGCGCCGAGCGTGAGCGCGGCCCTGGTCGACGAGCCGTCGTGGCGGAGCGCGGTGGCCGCGCCCGCGGCGGCCGCCGGGCTGGTGCTGGTCGGGGCGTTCGAGTCGCACCACGCCGACGCCCCGCGGGGCACCCGCGACCCGTTCGACTTCCCGGGCCTGGCGCTGCTCGTGGCCTGGGTGACGTGCCTGTTCATCGGCCTCAGCCGGTTCCACCTGTGGGAGTGGGACACGTCCGATGATGCGGCCGTGGTGTACGCAGTGGGGGCCATCGCACTCGTCGGGTTCTTCGCCCGCCAGCTCACCGCCGCGCACCCGCTGTTCGACCTGGCGCTGCTGCGGAACCACCGGTTCGCCCTCGCCGTGGTCATCAAGGCGCTGGCCGACGCCACCGTCATCACGGTCCTCCTGGCGGTCACCCGGTACATGGTGGGGGACCGGGGCTACCCGCGCGCGACGGCCGGGATGGTGCTGCTCCCGTGCGTCCCGGGGATGCTCCTCGCGCTCGCACTGACCGCCCGGGTCGGCACCCGCGACAACCGCAAGTTGCGGCTCGTGGTCGGGATGTTCGGGCTCGCGGTCTGCACCTGGCAACTCGGCCGCATCGACCTGTTCACGGACAAGTGGTGGCTCGCGGGCGTTCTCGCGGTGTGGGCCGGGTGCGCCGGACTGGCCGGGTCGCCGGTCATCTGTCTGAACTTCGACGGGCTGACCCCGAAGCAGGTGGCGGCGTCGGCGAGCATCAAGAACGTGATGCGCGTGGTGCCCACCATGGTGGGCGTCGGGGTGCTGGCGATCGCGATGGACGCCCGGACCGACGCCATCCTCGATGTCGAGCGGCAAACGGTCGAATCGAACCGCCCCCCGATTGCGGACGTGACGGCCCGGATCGAGCAGCAGATCGGGCCGTACAGCGCGATCCCCGCGGACCTCCCCGAACAGGCCGGCACCGTCGTCAGCGGGTGGGCGCGGGCGAACGCGCGGGTGTGGGCGACCCAGGCCGTCATCCAGTGGTTCGCCGTGATCGCGGGCGCGGGCGCGGTGCTGAGCCTGTTCCTACGGCCCCTTCCCGCCGACGCCCCCGGCCCCCTTCGGGGGTAGCACCGGCCGCGGTGGGGGCAGCGCGTCTGGGTCGGCCGTTCGCAGCAGTGCGGACAGCGGAACCCCGGTCGCAAACTCCATTTGGGCGAGTGCAATCAGGTACGCATACCGCGCGTCGTTCGCGTTCTGCTCGGCCCGGGTGAGGGCGGTCTGCGCGTCCACCACGTCGGTCGGCTTGGCGTCGCCGCGGGCGTACCGGGCCTGGACCAGCCGCAGGGTCTCGCGGGCCTGCTCGACCGCCTTGCGGGTCTGCGCGATCCGCTCCCGGGCGTCCTCGATGTTCGCGAACGCGACGTGGACCTCGAACGCGATCGTGTCGCACACCTGCTGGGCCTCGGCCGCCGCGGCCCGCACGTCGGACTCGGCGGCGAGCACCGCCCCGACCCGCCGGCCCCCCGCGAACAGGTCCCACGTCATGAAGATCCCCGCGTTGAGCACCGTCGCGTTCTGCACGGCCACCCCCTCGACCAGCGAGCCGGTCACCCGCGTGCCGAACGTCGGCAGGTAGTCGGCCCGGGTGGCATCGACCCCGCGGGACGCGACCTGGATCGCCTTCTGAACCACAACGAACTCGGGCCGGTTCCGCACGGCGAGGTCGAGGCACTGTTCCAGTTCGAGGTCGAACACCGGCGGGGGCCGCCGCCCGGCCGCGGGCGAGCCCGGGTGTTCAATCGGCAGCGCGTCCTCGGTGACGCGGGTGGGGTAGCCAACAGTGATCCCGATCGCCCGGTTCAGCGCCGCGTGGGTGACACTCACGGCGCTGCGGGCGGAGGTCAGTGCCTGGCGGGCGTCGGCCACCTGCACTTCGGCGCGCAGCACGTCCTCGCGGGTCAGCACCCCCTGCTTCTCCAGGTTCACCGCGTCCTTGAGAACCGCCTCGGCCCGCCCCACGGTCCGCTCGGCGATCTCACGGGCGGCGAACGTCTCGAGCAACTCGGCGTACCGGGCGCTCACGTCGAAGACGACCGACTGCCGCGCCCGCTCGGTCTGGAGCCGGGCGACGTCCCACCGCAGCACCGACTGGTCGTGCCGCGCCAGCCGCTTGCCGAACTGGAACACGGTGTGCCGCAGCTCCAGGTCCAGCACCTCGAAGTCCTGGGCCCCGGGCCCGTACCCCCGCACCGGGAGCTGCGCGAACCGGCGGCCCGGCTTGATGCCGGTGAACCCGGTGCGGGACGTGACGACGTCGAACTCGTGCCGGAAGCCGAGGGACGGGAGGAACTCGGCGAACACGATCCGCTCGTCGGCGGCCGCCCGGTTGACCGTCTCGCGGACCCGGTTCAGTTGCGGGTTGACCCGCTCGGCGAGCGCCTTCGCCTCGTCGAGCGTGATCGGCTCCGGCCCGGGGAGGGTGGGTGCGGGCGGCCCCTGGGGTTCGGCCGGCTTCGGTGGCGCGGGCAACACCGGCGGATCGGCCGGCACGGGCGCGTACGCGGTGACCCGCCCGGCGAGCGCGTCCGCTCCGACCGGAGCCGAGGACCGGACGCACCCGGCCCCGGCGACGGCGATCAGCAGCGGGATGAGCCGGCTGGTCTGGGACATCGCTCCGCACCGGGGTCCGTCCCGCGGCACTCTCTCCGGATGGCTACGACAACACACCTTGGGGTTGAGTCCGAATAACGCGGGCGGGCCGACCGATCAAGGGCAACGGCGCACCTCTCCGAGCGGGGCTGTTGGGGCGACTCCCCTCGACCGCACTCGCGTCTGAGGACCGCCCTCCCCCGCAGTGCGAGCGTGCCCGGCGTTATTTCGTGGTCAGCTCGAAATCGGCGGCCGTGTTCCCGGCGGCCGGAACCTCGAAAGTCACGTCGGACTTGGCGTGGTAGCGATCCGGGATCCGCTCGTTGACCTTCGGCGGGAGGTTGTCGTCCGGCAACATCACCGGCGGCGCGGTGAACACGCGGACCCGGTGCACGCCGACGACCGCGCCCGGGCGGTCGCTCCCGACCTCGCGGAGCTCGTACCGCCCCCGGGCGTCAGTCACCGCGGTCGACCCGAGCGCGCCGCGGTGGCTGGCGACCGGTTCGAACTGGACCACGGCCCCTTCGAACGGTCGACCGTCGAGGGTGACCGTGCCGGTCACCGGGGCGAAGTTCTCGGTGCCGCACCCGGCGGACGCCGCGGCGGCGGCGAGCAGGAGGCTGCGAATCGGTCCGCGCATCACTACTCCTCGTTCGAGATGTCGCCCCCGGCGATGGTGGCCATCGCCTGGAACGCGGTCTGGGAGATGCCCTGGTTGACGTACCGTACCGACCCGTCGCACATCGCGGCGTTGAACCCCTGCGGGTGCGCGCTCGCCCAGCCGCGGTAGCACGGCAGGTTCCCGCCTGCACCGGTCACGCTCGTGCAAGCCGCGCCGCCCTCTCCGTACAGGAACGTGCGGCTCTGGCCGCTGGCCGCTGAGAGCGAGTAGCCGGGGTACGCGTAGCCCCAGTGGGTCGATCGGCCAGCCCCCAGTCCCCCCCCGCCCGGCGGGAGGTAAAACTCCCCCAGCGCCATGCTGTTCGACGTGCCGTTGGACATCGCCGAAAACGGCTCCGGGGACAGTTTCGTGGTGGCCCCGGTGACGTGCAGAGCCCCGCGGTAGTCGGCGGGCATCACGTCGAGAGGGGACAAGAAGTCCTTCCGTGCGCCGTCGAAGAAAGCGCTGCCGTCGTTCGAAGAGCGGCCGCTCATCCCTCGGTACGAGCCGCGCCCGAGCGCGGCGGACGCCGTGCCTGGGGAGGCGGGGGTTTTGGCAGGACCCGCGGTCGGGAAGCCCGTCGTCCCCTTAAGCACGTCGAGAGGGCACGAGTACAGTTCAATGGTGCGTCGGACCACCTGGAAGTTGTTGCGCGGTGGGCTGCCGCTCGTCGAGTTCCGGGTGTTTAGTTCGTCGTAGTTGTACTGGGAATGAACCGCGTCCTGCTCGACGTGGGGCAGCAGGTAAATCGACCACGCTCCGTAGTACGTCGCGTCGGCCGTGGACCCCGTGTTGACGTACGCGGCACCGACCACGTTGCCGGGCGGAAAGGTTCCCCGCGCGGACTCGTAGTTGTGCAGGGCAAGCGCGATCTGCTTGAGGTTGTTCTGGCACTTCAGCCGTGCCGCGGCCTCGCGCACTTTTTGGACGGCCGGGAGCAGCAGGGCGATCAGCACGGCGATGATGGCGACGACGACCAGCAGTTCGACCAGTGTAAACGCGCGGTCGCGGCGGGAACTCGGCTCTCGCATGACCAGACTCTCCAGGGAAGAACTGTGTGACGACGCGCCGCGGCGCGGCGAGCCCCGACCCGGGAGAGGAGGTCTACGAGCGTTGGTGTTGCGGCCCCCCGGCCGCATCAGTCCGTTGAAAAAACGGGCAGGACGGCCTTGAGGCGGTCCGGCCTCGCCCGCGCCTCGGGCGGGATGAGGACGTAGCAAATCGCGTCGCCGGCGGTGAACTTGGCCCGGTACGATACCCCGGGGATCAGCCGCCCGAACGCGACGCGCCCGTCGGCCCCGGTCACCTGCGGCTCGCCCGGGTCGTCCGCCCACCACCGTGCCGAGGTCAGTTCGCCGACCGCGGGGACCCCGGCCGGCGCGTCGGCCGGCCAGAGCACGGTCGTCACCTCGGCCCGGCACCCCGCGACCGGCCGGCCGAGGGGGTCGGTCAGTTCCACCTCGACCCCTTCACAAGCGGAGAGTTGGACGGTCACCGGCCCGGCAGTGGGACCGTCCGGTTGCCTGAGGCGGGTGGCTGCACCGAGTTTTCCCTCGGCGTCCATCACCTGAACCGCGTACCACCTTCCGGGCTGGCACCCGTGAACGGCGAACTGCCCGCCCCTGACCGACACGGGGACGCGGAAGTCCCGCGCACCGACGAGGTGGCGCACGAACGCCCGCCCGTCCCCGACCGCCTTGCCGTCGGGGCCGACCGCCCGGCACTCAATGGTCACTCCGGGGTACAGACGCACGCTGAGTTCCTCCCCGCCCCCGCGGGCGGGGACCGCGGCGTGGGCGAAGACGCGGTGGCCCGTGGGCGCCCCCCCTTCCAACCGGCCGGCGTCGAGTTCGACCGAGGCGAACGTCGGGTCCTGAGCGGCCACCAACAGCGTGCCCTCAACCGCCGGCGCGGGGAGCGCGAACCGGCCGTCCTCGCCGCACACGCGGTGGGCCCGCGTCCCGCTCACCACCCGCACGCCGGCGCGCTCCGGGGGCCGGCCGGGGACGAACCAGACCTTCGCACGGGGCGCGGGCTTCCCCGCCGCATCCACGACCTGTCCGCGGACCGGCGCGGCCCGCGGCAACCGCAACTCCACCGGGTCGCCCGCGCCGGACGACGGCACGTCCGATTCCACCGACAGGTACTCCTCCGCGTCGGCGGGCACCGCGCGGACGGTCCAGCGGCCCCCCGTGGGGGCGGCCGCCTCGAACCGCCCGTCCGCACCGGCGGCCACGCACCGCACGACCGGGAACGGGTCGGCCGCCGATACGACCGACACGAGAACCTGGGCCCCCGGGTCCGGCGCGCCGGTGTCGGCCCGGAGGACGAGCCCCGACAGGCGGCGCACGGGCGACAGGGTGATGGTCATTCCGCTGGGGGCCCCGGGCGGCACGTCCACGGCTCGAACGCCACGCGTCGGGTGGACGACCCACAACCGCCCGCCGACGGCGGGGTCGAACCCGGCCAGGGTGAAGGACCCGTCCGCGGCCGTTGCCGCCCCCCGCGGCCACACGTCGGGGGGGAGCGGTTCCCCAACGGGGTCGTTGAAGACGCCGCCGAACCGGGAGACCTGGACGGCCGCGCCCGCGGCCGGGACCCCGCCCGCGTCGACCACCGTACCTGACAGCGCCGCGCCGGCCGAGACCCGAACGATGGAGTGCCCCCCCGCGGCCGGGGCCACGCCCAGCGCCTTGCCCTCGCGGTCGGCGGCCATGACCCGGACGGTGTGGCTCAGGACCGTGGCCGCACTAGTGGGCGGAACCGCCACGCGGAAGCTCCCGTCCTCGCCGGCCGCGGCGCGACCGACCAGTTCGTCCCGGACGCCGACGCCGAACCGCTCCCACCGCCGGGCGAACACCCGCACCTGGGCACCGGGCACGGCCCGATCGGCCGCGTCCACGACGCGGCCGGTGATCTCGAGCGACGGGGACCCGGCCGCGGGGAGGTCCGCCCGCGCCACCGCGGGGGCGGGTTGCACGGGCACCGGCCGGACCGGCTCCGGGCCGGCCGGGTCGCGAACGAGCGCGAGCCCGACGCCGACACCCAGTAGTACGACCGCGACCGCGACCACGGCCCGGTGGCCGTACAGCCCGCCGGACAGGGCGAGCAGTCGGGTGGGGACGCCGGCAAGTTGCCCGGCCCGGATCGCCACCGCCAACCGCACCAACTCGCCCGCCGCGGCCGGCGGGACCGCGGCGGCGGGCGCTGCCGACCCGCAACCGGCGATCGCCGCCCCGGCCGGGACGCACAGCCCGCGCCGCGTCAGTCGGTCGCGGAGCAGCTCCTCGGCGTACTGGAGGCGCCGCCAGATCGTGGCCACCGACAGGCCGAGTTCGGCCGCCGCGTCCGCGAGTGGCCGGTCGAGGAGCCGGCACAGGACGACCGGCTGTCGGTACTTCTCGGGGAGCCGGTCCAGTTCCTCGTCGAGGACGGCGCGAACGTCGTCGCCCGCGGGGGTGGCGGGCGCGGCCTCGTGCCGGGCGCACGCCTGCTCCCGTTGGACGCGCCGGCGGGACTGATCCTTGAGCCGCCAGGCCACGCGGACCGCCGTCTTGTGCAGCCACCCGGCGAGCGCGCCCTGCCTGCGGATCGTGCCGGCGTGGCGCACGAGCGCAATGAACGTGGCCTGGAACGCGTCCTCGGCGTCCTGCTCGGACGGGAGGGCGCGCCGGCACGCGCGGTAGACCATGGAGCCGTACCGCCGGAGCAGGGCCTCGAACGCCACGGGGTCGCCGGCCGAGGCGAACCGGCCGAGCAGGACGCCGTCGTCGTCCTCGGCGCGGTACGCCTCGCCGTGGCGGCGGATCTGCCTCAGGATGGCTTCCCAACGGTTGCTCATGCGGTTACCCGTCCCTCTGCACATCAAGAGACACCCGCCACCCGTCTTTTCCACATTTCTGATTTGAGGGGCGCGAGCCGCTGGGCGGTCACTGCTCGTCGGGCCGCAATCGGGTGGGGTCTCGGTCGCACTTCGGCGCTCGGAATTCGGGAATTGTGCCGCGACACCGCCCCACGGTCGCGAGTACACTTCCCCTCATCTCACCCCTCGACCCGAGGTTGCCGTGGCCCAGCACAAGGTGCTCATCATCGTCGGCGACGCGACGGAGACGGTCGACACGCTCTACCCGTACTACCGGCTCCAGGAGGCGGGCCTGGCCCCGGTCGTCGCGGGGCCGGAGAAGAAGCGCTACAACATGGTGATGCACGAGGTCAAACCCGGGTGGCACATCACCCGCGAGTGGGAGGGGTACACCATCGAGGCCGATATCGCGTTCAAGGACGTGCGGCCCGAGGAGTACCTGGGCATCTTCTTCTCCGGCGGCCGCGCCCCCGAGTACATCCGGGACGACGAGGACCTGATCCGCATCACCCGCTACTTCTTCGAGCACGACCGGCCGATCGCGAGCGTGTGCCACGGGGTCGAGATCCCGGCGCGCGCCGGGTGCGTGAAGGGCCGCCGCATGGCGACCGTCGCCAAGTGCAAGTTCGACCTCGAGGTCTGCGGGGGCCACTACGTCGACGCGGCGTGCGTCGTGGACCGGAACCTGGTCAGCGGCCGGACCTTCCACGACCACGGCCACTACATGGGAGACTGGATGAAGTTGCTCGACGCCGAGCGTCAGCGGAGGGACGGCCGGGCCTAGCGGCCGGGACACAGCGGTGCGTCACTTTGCGCTGGGGCTACGAGTGGTTTTCGCTTCGACCTCGCCCGCGAGGCCCGAGATGGTGCCCGCGAGTGCGGGGAGCCGGTCCTGGTAGAGCCGGCGGGCCGCGGCGGCGTCCTTGGTGTCGGTCGCGGCCACCTGGAGCCGCCCGTCCTCGAACGCGGCGCGGATGCGCCGCAACCGGTCCGCGGTCTCGCCGCCCGGGTCGGTGCCCGCGGGGGCGGGCGGGACCTGTGCCAGCAGTTCCGTGATCCGATCCGCCCGCCGCCGCACCTCGTCGGGGCCGGGCGAGAGCGTGAGCAACTTGGCCCCCGACCGCGCCTCTTCGAGGTAGGCCGCGACCCGATCGTGATAGGCGCGCGCCGCGGCATCGTCCGTCGGGGCCGCGACCTTCACGTCGGGCAGGGACGGCGCGCGGCCCCGGTCGCACGCGGACAACAGGAACGCGCCACTCGCCAGCAGGATGAGACCACGCACGCGGCACCTGGGAACTCGGTGTCGGGCCGGCACCAGAAGTCGGTGATCGGCCCCGTCACGTCGATTGTACCCCGGAGGTCGCGGCCAAAGCAGTGGGCTGTGGCCGCGACTTTGGTGCCGGGCCGGGCCGCAAGATCGAGCGGGCCGTAGAACGTCCTTGACAGTGGTCCGCGACCGTCCGACAGTGAAGCTCCCAAACCCGAGCGAACTTGCGCAATTCGGGACCGCGCCGCCAACGGACCCACGGACATGAACCGCCACTCGCCGGTGCCGGACGAAGCCGACAGCGGCCCGCACCCCAAACCGCGGTTCGTTCTCGAGGTGTGCTGCGAGTCGCTGTCGGACGTTGTTTCGGCGGAAGCGGGCGGGGCCGACCGGATCGAACTCTGCTCGGCGCTCGACCTCGGCGGCCTGACGCCGTCGCTCGGCCTCCTCCTCGCGGCGCAGGCGGCCACTCAACTCCCGATCTGGGTGATGGTCCGGCCCCGCGGCGGCGACTTCGTGTACGCGCCCGACGAAGTCGCGGTGATGGCCCGCGACGTCGAGCTGTGCCGCGGCACCCACCCGGCCGGGTACGTGTTCGGCGCGCTCCACCCGGACGGGACCATCGACCGCGACGCCTGCCGCAAGCTCCTCGACCTGTGCGGCCCGACGCCCGCAGTCTTCCACCGCGCGTTCGACCGCACCCCGGTGCTCTCGGACGCGCTCGCGGCGGTGAGCGAGCTGGGGTTCCGCCGCGTCCTCACCAGCGGCCGCGAGGACACCGCCGCCGCGGGCGCGAGCGCGATCAAGCGCGTGCGCGACCGGGCCGCGGGTCGGGTCGAGGTGCTCCCGTGCGGGCAGGTGCGGGCCGAGAACGTCGAGCACCTGCTCGCCGCGACGGGCTGCGACCAGGTCCACGGGTCGTTCACGGAAGTCGTGCCGCTCGGCGACGCGGACGGGCACAGCGGGTACGGGCCGCGGATGCGGGTGAGCCGCGAGCAGGTCGCGGCGGCCCGGTACGAACTCGACCGCCTCGCGGGGTTCGCCCCGCCCCGGGGCCGGCCGCCCCGCACGGTGCGGCCGGGAGGCGTTCCCCCGGGCGGGTGATATCATCTCACCATGACCACGACCGCAGACGTGTCGCGGGACAAGTTCCTGGAACTGGCGGCACGGAGCCGACTCATCGACGCGGAGCCGCTGCGGAGGGCCGCGGCCCGCACCCCCGCCGCGCCGGCCCGCGAGGTCGCCGACGCCCTCGTCCGCACCGGCGACCTCACCCACTTCCAGGCCGAGAAGCTCCTCCACGGGCACTGGCAGGGGCTCGCGCTCGGGCCGTACCACATCCTCGCCCCGCTCGGCCGCGGCGGCATGGGCACCGTGTACCTGGCCCGCGACACCCGGCTCGCCGAGGAACTCGGGGACGAGGTGCTCGTCGCGCTCAAGGTGCTCCCGCCGAGGGTCGCGCGGGCCGAGCCGCGGATGCTGGCCCGGTTCCGCCGCGAGATCGAACTCGGCCAGCGGGTCAACCACCCGCACGTCGTCCGCACGTTCACGGGGGGCGAGGCCGACGGGGTCCACTACCTCGCGATGGAGTACGTTCCCGGGAAGACCGTCGGGCAGATCGTGCTGGGCGACGGCCGGCTCTCGGTGGGGGACGCCGCCCGGTGGTTCGCCGACGTCGCCGCGGGCCTCGCGGGGGTCCACGAATCGGGCCTCGTCCACCGCGACGTGAAGCCCGGCAACGTCATCCTCACGCAGGACGGGCGCGCGAAGCTCCTCGACCTGGGGTTCGCGTACCGGCCCGGCGAGCCGCTCCCCGACGACCCGACCATCGTCGGCGGCGCGGGGTACATCGTCGGCACGATGAACTTCATCTCGCCCGAGCAGGCCCGCGACGCGACCGCGGCCCGGCCCGCCTCCGACCTGTACTCGCTCGGGTGCTCGATCTACTACGCGCTGACCGGCACGCCTCCCTTCCCCGGCGGCACGGCAAGGGACAAGATCCGCCGGCAGCTCACGATGAAGCCGACGCCGATCACGGACCTGAACCCCGAGGTGCCCGCCGCGTTCGTCCGCGTCGTCGAGCGGCTGATGGCGAAGAACCCCGCCGACCGCCCCCCGACCGGGGCCGCCGCGCGCGAGCTGCTCGTCCCGTTCGCGCTCCCCCCGAAGCGGTTGGCCCACCTGACGGCGCACACCGCGATCGAGGCCGTCGATTCGCCCGAGGCCCACCCCGAACTGTGGACCGACGATTCCGGGGAAGCCGCGGACCGCCCCGGGCCAGGGCCGCCGGACGCGCTGTCTCTTTCCGAGGTCGCGGACACCGGGCGGTCGTCCTGGCTCCTGGGATTTGGGATAATGACCGTGCTGGTCGTGCTCGCCGCCCTGTACAGCCAGTTGCGTCGTCTCTGATCCCCCGTCGGAAGCGTCCCGGCCATGCGACAGGTGAAGTACGTCAAGCGGCACCGGATGGAACTCGACCTGCGGCACCCGCGGCCGCCGGCCGAGGTGCCCCCCGGGTACTTCTGGCTGCCGTGGAACCCCCAGCTCCTCGACGCGCACGCGCGGGTGCTCGCAGCGTGCTTCGCGGGCGAGACCGACGCGGAGGTGTTCCCGTGCCTCGCGACCCTCCAGGGGTGCCGCGACCTGATGGCCGCGATCACGGGCCGGCCCGGGTTCTGCCCCGCGGCGACGTGGCTGGTCGCGACCCCGGACTGCCCCGTGGGGACCGTTCAGGGGCTCCTCGACGAGAGCGGGTACGGCGGGGTGCAGAACCTCGGCGTGGTCGCCGACGCGCGCGGGGCCGGGCTCGGCCGGGCGCTCCTGCTCAGGTGCCTGGAGGGGTTCGCGGCCGCCGGGGTGGGGCGGGCGTTCCTGGAGGTCACGGCCGCGAACGCCCCCGCCGTGCGCGTGTACCGCCGCCTCGGGTTCCGGTCGTACAAGACCATCTACCGCGAGGTCGCGGTGCGGCCGCCGGTGCCGGATCACGTCGGGGTTGGGGTTTAACGCGGCCGGTCCGTAGAATCCCAGAGCCCACTCGCCGAGTCGCAGTGGGACTGCACGGAGGGCGACGTGGGACAACAGGTCTTCCAGCACACCCTGTCGAACGGCCTGGTGCTGCTCGCCGAGCGCATGGAGCACGTCCGCTCGGCCGCCATCAACTTCCTCGTGCCCGCCGGCTGCGCGAACGACCCGGACGGCCAGTTCGGCGTCGGCTCGGTCCTCGCCGACCTCATCACCCGCGGGGCCGGCGACCGCGACAGCCGCGAACTCTCGCTCGCCCTCGACGGCCTCGGCGTGGACCGCGACGAGAGCGTCGGCGTCTACAACATGCGGTTCTGGGGCTCGACCCTCGCCCGGAACGTCCCCGCCGCGCTCACCATCTACGCCGACGTGCTCCGCCGCCCGCACCTGCCCGCCGATGAGCTGGAACCGGTCCAGTCCCTCGCCGTCCAGGACATCGAGGCGCTCGAGGACGCGCCGCAGGCCAAGGTGATGCTCGAGCTGCGGAAGCGGTACTACCCGCCGCCCCTGAACAAGGACCGCCGCGGGACCATCGAGGACGTCGAGGCGCTGACCATCGGAGCGGTCAAGGTGCACCACGCCCGGCTGTTCCGGCCCAACGGCACGATCCTCTCGGTCGCCGGGAACGTCGAGTGGGAGCGGCTGAAGGCGCAAGTCGAGGAGCTGTTCGGCGACTGGAAGCCGGGCGCCGACCCGGACCTCGCGCCCACCGAGCGGACCCCCGAGTCGGGGCACATTCCCAAGGAAACGGCCCAGACACACATCGCGATCGCCTACCCGAGTGTCCCCGTCACGCACCCGGACTACTACGCCGCACGGGCGGCCGACGGCGTGCTCTCCGGCGGCATGAGCGCCCGGCTGTTCACCGAGGTCCGCGAGAAGCGCGGCCTGTGCTACTCGGTCGGCGTCCGCCACGAGACGTTCAAGGACCGCGGCACCATCATCGGGTACGCCGGCACCGGGGCCGACCGCGCGCAGCAGACGCTCGACGTGACCATGGCCGAGTTGCGCAAGCTCAAGGACGGCGTGAGCGACGACGAGATCCTGCGCGTGAAGGCCGGGCTCAAGTCGTCGCTCATCATGCAGGAGGAATCGACCTCGTCCCGGGCCGGGTCGATCGCCTCGGACTGGTACCACCTGGGCCGCGTGCGGTCGTTCGACGAGGTGCAGGCCGCCATCGACGGCCTCACCGCCGGGATGGTGGTCGACCACCTCGCGCGGTTCCCGGTCCGCGGCACCACCCTCGTGACGATCGGCCCCGCCCCGCTCACCATGCCGGAGTGACGCATGCCGACCCTCAAGCGCTCGGTCGCCCGCGAGCCGGACGAGCGGCTCGCCCCGCTCGTGTTCGTGTACCTCGCCGGCGTCGTCGCGACCTTCTTCGCGCTCCTGGCGTGGGTGTACTGGTTCCGCGGCTACGCCTGATACCGAAGCAAGAACCCAGCGGAAGCACCCTGCGAATCGGTGGCGGAATGCGGTTGCGTGTCTGGTGAGTGAGTGAGCGTGGAGCCCCTCACCCGCCGCGAAGCGCGGCGACCTCTCCCCGTAGGAACGGGGCGAGGTGGGGCTCTCCGGGCTCCTCACCAGCGATTGAGTAGGATCAGCCCTGGAGAGGGACCGATCACCCCACCTCGCCCCGTTCCTACGGGGCGAGGTCGCCGCTCGGCTTTGCGAGCGGCGGGTGAGGGGCAACCACCTCAACGGGTCTCCAGACACGCTGGCCGTTCTGACGCCGGTTCCGAGCGACCGTCCCAATCATCCGTTCGAAGTCGAGGCACCGATGCCGTTCCACCACACGCGCCTGCCCAACGGGCTGACCATCATCGGCGAAACCAGCCCGTCGGCCCGGTCCGTCGCCCTCGGGTACTTCGTCCGCACGGGCTCCCGCGACGAGACCCCCGAGGAGGCCGGGGTGTCGCACTTCCTCGAACACATGATGTTCAAGGGGACCCCGCGGCGCACCGCCGAGCAGGTGAACCTCGACTTCGACCGGATCGGGTCCAGCCCGAACGCGTACACGAGCGAGGAGAACACCGTCTACTACGCGGCCGGGCTCCCCGAGTACCTGCCCCAGATGCTCGACATCCTCTCGGACATCCTCCGGCCGAGCCTCCGGGACGACGACTTCGACACAGAGAAGAAGGTCATCCTCGAAGAGATCAAGATGTACGACGACCAGCCGGGGTCGGTGGCCGGCGAGAACGCCCGCCGCATCTACTACGGCGGCCACCCGCTCGGCAACAGCGTCCTGGGCACGCTCGGCAGCGTCGGGGCGCTGACCCGCGACCAGATGCACGCCTACTTCACCCGGCGGTACGCGGCGAACAACATCATCCTGTCCGTCGCCGGGAACTACGACTGGGACCAGATGGTCGCGCAGGCGGCGGCCGCGTGCTCGGGGTGGAACACGGCCGAGGTGGGCCGCACGCACCGCACCGAGTGCAACGGCGTCGGCGGGCTGCATGTGCTGACGCGGCCGAAGGTGCAACAGGAGTACGTCCTGTTCCTGGCGGGCGGGCCGCCGGCCGACTCGAAGATGCGGTACGCGGCCGACACGATGGCCCTCGCCGTCGGCGACGACACCGGGAGCCACCTGTACTGGGCGCTCATCGACCCGGGGCTCGCGGACTCGGCCGACTGCAGCTTCTACGAGAACGACGGCAGCGGCGTCGTGTACGCCTCGTTCACGAGCGAACTCGAGCACGCCGAGCGGAACATGGAGATCGTCCGCAAGGTGCTCGCGAACGTGCAGAAGAACGGGCTGACGGCCGAAGAGTTGAAGCTCGCCAAGAGCAAGATCACCTCCCGCTGGGTCCGCGGGAGCGAGCGGCCGATGGGCCGGATGAACGCCATCGCGTCGATGTGGGCGTACACCGGCGAGTACCGCGACGTGGACACCGAACTGGCCAACTACGACGCGGTCACGCTCGACGACGTCCGGGCGTACCTCGACAAGTACCCCGTCGACCGGCTCACTACCGTCGCGTTCGGCCCCGGGGCGAAGGTCGCGGGCGTCGAGGGCCAGGTGGTCTGATTCCGACTCGCCCGGACGGCAATGCGGTCCGGGCGGACCACATCCGATCGCGTTACGGACGTCATTCTCACGTCAATTTGTCTGGACTCCGGCGGTTTCGCGAGGCAAGAACCGCCTCACGCAACTCGTTACGCCGTAACGCGCTGTGAATTCTAATACAAATTTGTCCGCCTGAATGTGGTTGATTCGGCGAAAGTGTGAGTTCATCGGCGAGGGGTGGCGCGGTCGCGCCGATGAACTGAGAAGCCACTGCGGCGACCCCGGACGCGCCGGTAACCCTTCTGCTGCGACCGGTCCCACCGCACTTCTTGGCACCGGTCGCGCCACCCGCCCCTCGCCGACCGCCGGCACATATTTCCCGCGCCCGACTTGGAAAGTCCGCGCCGCGGCGCGACGATGAAGAGACGAGCCGCGCCTGTCCACGGACGCACCCATGACGCACACCCGCCTCGCCGCCGCACTCCTGGCCGCCGCCCTCGGCCCCGTCTGGTCGCAGGCGGCCGACGCGCCGCGGGTCCAGGAGCCGCCGCGGCCGGAGAAGCTGGACGTCCAGATCCGGTACCGCATCCGGGCCGACCGCGACGAGCGGGTGCGCCAGTTCCGCGGGATGGAGAAGCACCTCGCGGCCCTGGGGTTCGAGGACGCCCGGAAGGACGACCCGGACCGCGAGCTCGACGTCCTCGACCCGAACGCGGAGCGGCTCACCGGCACCATCGCGTCGGCCAAAGTGCTGTCGCTCCTCGACGACCCGCGCGTCCAGCAGATCCTCTTCGCGCCGGCCGGGTACGCGTACCCCGAGGACCGGAACAAGGGCGTGCCCGTGCGAGTGATCCTCCGCGGCGACCTGATCCCGACGGTCCAGCAAGTGCTGCACCTCCAGGTGCTCCAACAACTGGAAAAGCTCGGGTTCCGCGAGGCACTTGGCTACGACACCCGGGGGTACAAGCAGCTCAAGGGCACGATCCCGCTCAAGTACCTCGACCGGCTCATCAAGGACCTGCGGACCGAGCCGGCCGGGTGGTTCGTGACCGACACGCCCCCGGACCGGCTCCCGCGCCCGTTCGCGGACCGGCTCCCGGTCCGGTGGGTCGAGGTGATGCCGGCCGCGGAGTTGCCGCCGCCTTTCGCGCCCGAGGTCGCCCCGCCGGGACGGGCCAAGATGACCCCGGACCTGCGGGCGGCCCTCGCCGATGCCGCACTGAAGGAGACCCCGACCCGCGTCATCGTGCTGTTCGCGGAGCCGGTGGACGACCGGCTCGATCAGCTCCGGGGGCGGCTCGCGAGCGCGTACTCGCCGACCGTGAAGCGCGACGCCGACGGCAACCAGCTAAAGGGCACGGACGGGTTGCCGCTCCTGACCGAGGGGGCCGCGCTCGACGGGGCCGCGGGCAACCTCGCCAGCATCCGGTTCGACCGGCCGGCCGACGTCGAGCGGTTCGCACAAGAGGCCGACGTGCTCTCGGTGCGGCTCCCGCGGCAGGCGAGCGAGACCAGCACCCCGATCGTTGCGGGCGGCAGGCCCGCGAGCGCCGCCGACGTCGTGAAGGCGTCCGGGGTCGCGGGGCTGCACCGGCTCGGGTACACCGGCGGCGGGGTCAAGGTGGTCGTCGTCGGGTCGGACTTCACCGGGGCCGAGAAGCTCATCGGCACCGGGCTCCCCAAGAAGACCCGCGTCCTCGACCTGACGGCCGAGCTGAACCCCGAGATCCTGCCCTCGCCGGCGGACCCGAACCGGGCCGGAATGGGAACCGCGGCCGCGGTCGCGCTGGCCGTGGCCGCGCCGGACGCCGAACTCGTGCTGGTGCGGATCGACCCGGGCGCGATCTTCCAGTTGTTCGGCGTCCTGAAGGTCATCCGGAAGGAGGCGACGTACTCCGACGCGCTCCGCTCGCGGCTCGCGGACATCTCGAACAAGACGGTCGAGTTGACCCGCCGCAAGGAACTCGTTCTGAACGAGTACCGGCTCGCGTTCGACGACCTCGCCGACGACGAGCCGACCAGGGCCCGCCGGGTGCGGGCCAAGGCGGCGCTCGACGCCGTCCTCGCCGACCAGGTGCGGCTCACGCAGCGGATCGACCGGTTCAACGCGCTCCAGAAGAACGTCCTGTCGGCGCTGCTCGGGACGCGGGTGATCGTCAACACGCTGGAGTGGGAGAGCGGGTACCCGCTCGACGCGCTGAGCCAGTTGAGCCGGGAGCTCGAGCAGATGGCGGTTCCGCTGCCGCCGCAGATCGCGAGGCGCGCCGGCGACCCGCGGGCCGCTCCCCTGCCGCCGATCGTGTGGGTGCAGGCCGCGAGCGCCGCCGGCGGGACCGTGTGGGGCGGCCCGTTCCTGGACCTGAACAGCGACGCCTCGATGGAGTTCGCCCCGGCGGCGCAGCCGCTGCCGCCCATGAACTGGTCAGCCGACATGAACTTCCTCGGCTTCGAGGGGCCGACCGGCGAGACCGCCGCGGACCTCCCGGCCGGGGCCAGGGTCCGCGTCACGATGCAGTGGCGCGAGCCGACCGACCCGAACTTCCCGGGCGTGGACCGGCCGGCGTACCCGGTCGTGCTGCGGATGTTCCGGCAACTCGACCCCAGGGGCGAGAAGCTCCCGAGCGACGAGATGGCCGAGGAGGCGCGCTCGGCGGGCGGCCCGTACCCGCTCCTGTTCACCCGAACCTACGTGGTCTTCGAGCAGATCATGGAGTTCACGGTCAAGGAGCCCGGCCGGTACGCGCTGGTCGTGGCCAAGGGGTACGAGCCCGAGGCCCTCCTGCCGGGGCTCAAGCGGAGCGTCGAGGTGAACCCGCGGATCGTCGTCGAAACGCTCTCCGCGAAGCCGGGCGAGGGGCGGGCCGTGTTCCGGTCCTACGTCTCGCCCGAGGCCGGGGTCGGCATCCCCGGCGACTCGCTGGGCGCGACGACGATTGGCGTGCCGGTCAAGGGCGAGCTGTACGGTGGCGGCCCGGGGCTGGCGCTCCGCGGCAAGCCGGACCTGTTCGGCCCGGAATCGGTGGCGGTCGCCGGCCCCGCGGTTCGCGGGCCGGGACTGGCGACGGGCTTCGTCGGGGGCGTCGCAGTGGGGCTGGTCCAGGCCGGAGCGGCGGGTGCGAACCCGTTCAAGTCGGCCGGGTTCGAGCCGGGGAAGATGGCGGTCGTGCCCGAGAACTTCTTGAAGATTCTGAGGCCCGTCCCCAAGCCGTGAGACTCGCTGTTGCCGAGCCACGGGGTTGAACCCGTGGCTCGTAACGCTCGACCGGTCCCGGTCACTCGAGCCGGATCACGAGGTCGCCGCCCTCGACCTGCGTGCCGGGGCGCACGAGCACCTCGGCGACCTTCCCGGCCCGCTCGGCGTACAGCGTCGTCTCCATCTTCATCGCTTCGAGCGCGAGGAGCTTCTGCCCCGCGGTCACCTCGTCGCCGGCCGCCACCGACACCCCCACGATCGACCCGGGCATCGGCGCGGCGACGTGCTTCGCGTTCCCGCTCTCGGCCTTCGGCCGCGCCTTCACCGCCGTCGCGTCGAGCGAGCGGTCGGTGACGAACACCTCGCGGGGCTGGCCGTTCAACTCGAAGTACACGACCCGCCGGCCGTCGGGCTGGGCCTCGCCCACCGTGAGGAACTTGATGATGAGCGTCTTCCCGGGCTCGATGTCGAGGCTCACCTCCTCGCCCGGTTGCATCCCGTAGAAGAACACCGGCGTCGGCAGCACGCTCAGGTCGGAGAACTTGGCCTGCGCCTCGGCGAACTCGACGAACACCTTCGGGTACAGCAGGTACGAGTTCACCTCCTGCTCGCTCACCGGGCGGCCGAGCTTCGCTTCGAGGTCGGCACGCGCCTTGCCGAAGTCGGCGGGCGGGAGCGTCGCACCGGGGCGGTCGGTGAGCGGCGTGCGGCCGCGGAGGATCTTCGCCTGGAGCGCCGGGGGGAACCCGCCCGGGGGCTGGCCGAGCTTGCCCTCGAAGAACTCGACTACCGACTCGGGGAACGCGATCTCGCGCTTCGGGTCGAGCACCTGCTCCGGCGTCAGGTTGTTGGCGATCATGAACAGCGTCATGTCGCCGACGACCTTCGACGTGGGCGTCACCTTCACGATGTCGCCGAACAGCTTGTTGACCGCGGCGTACATCCGGCCCACTTCCGGCCACCGGTCGCCGACGCCGAGCGACTGCGCCTGCTGGTACAGGTTCGCGTACTGGCCGCCGGGCATCTCGTGCAGGTACACCTCGGCCGAACTGGCGAGCTGCCCCGTCTCGAACGGGGCGTAGTACTTCCGCACGCCGTCCCAGTAGTTGGCGGTGCCCTGGAGCGCGTCGAAGGCGAGGCCGGTGTCGCGGTCGGAGAACCGCAGCGCCTCGGCGAGCGCGTTGAGGCTCGGCTGGGCCGTCACGCCGGCGAGCGGCGCGAACGCGCAGTCCACGATGTTCACCCCCTCCTCGGCCGCCATGAGGTACGACGCGAGTTGCCCGCCGGCGCTGTCGTGCGTGTGGAAGTGGATCGGCACGCCGACCTCCTCGCGGAGCGTCTTGACGAGCTTCCTCGCGGCGAGCGGCTTCAGGAGCCCGGCCATGTCCTTGATCGCGAGGAAGTGCGTGCCGGCCCGCTCCAGCTCCTTCGCGAGGTTCACGAAGTACGTTAGCGTGTACTTGTCGCGCTTCGGGTCGAGGATGTCGCCGGTGTAGCAGATCGCGGCCTCGCAGATGGCGCTCGTCTTCAGCACGGCGTCGATGCCGAGGCGGATGTTCGGGAGCCAGTTGTTCGCGTCGAAGATGCGGAAGACGTCCATGCCGGCCTCGGCCGAGAGCCGCACGAACTCGTACACGACGTTGTCCGGGTAGTTCGTGTACCCGACGGCGCTGGCGGCCCGCACCAGCATCTGGAACAGCACGTTCGGCACGCGCTCGCGGAGCTTCGCGAGCCGGTCCCACGGCGACTCCTTGAGGAACCGCATGGCGGTGTCGAACGTCGCCCCGCCCCACATTTCGAGGGAGAACAGGTCGGCGTGGTGGGTCGCGTACCGGTCCGCGATCGCGAGCATGTCGGCCGTCCGCATCCGCGTCGCGAACAGCGACTGGTGCGCGTCGCGCATCGTCGTGTCGGTGATGAGCAGCCGCTTCTGCTCGCGGACCCAGCCGGCGAACCTGGTCGCGCCGAGTTCCTTGAACGTGTCGCGGGTGCCCCGCGGCTTCGCCGCCGGGGGCGTCGAGGAGTGGGGAACTGCGGGGACCGCGGCGATCCGAGCGGTCCTGTCTCCTTGTCTCCTTGTCTCCTTGTCCCCCCCGCGGATCTCCGGGTGCCCGTTAACGACCACGTCGGCGATGTACGCGAGGAGCTTGCTGGCCCGGTCGCGGCGGCCCTGGAACTGGAACAGTTGCGGGGTCTCGTCGAGGAACCGGGTGGTGACGTCGCCGGCCAGGAACTGCGGGTGCTTGATGAGGTTCAGCAGGAACGGGATGTTCGTCTTCACGCCGCGGACGCGGAACTCTTGCAGGCACCGCTCCATCCGCCGGGCCGCGTCCTCGAACCGCAGCCCCGACGCGCTGACCTTCACGAGCAGCGAGTCGTAGAAGGGGGTAATGACCGCGCCGGGGTTCGCGGTGCCGGCGTCGAGGCGGATGCCGGGGCCGCCGCTCGACCGGTACGCGCTGAGCCGCCCGTAGTCGGGGACGAACCCGTTCGCCGGGTCCTCGGTGGTCACGCGGCACTGGATCGAGAACCCGCGGGCCGTGATGTCGGACTGCCGGAGGCCGACGTCCGGGTCGTCGAGGCGGTAGCCCCCGGCGATCATGATCTGCGAGCGGACGATGTCGAACCCGGTGATCTGCTCCGTCACCGTGTGCTCGACCTGGATCCGCGGGTTCACCTCGATGAAGTAGAACCGCTTCGCGTCGGTGTCGTACAGGAACTCGACGGTGCTGGCGTTGTCGATCCCGCACGCGCGGCCGACGCTCAGGGCCGCGTCGAGGATGCCCCGGCGCACGTCGTCGGGGAGGTTCGGGGCCGGGGCGAGTTCCACGACCTTCTGGTGCCGCCGCTGGATCGAGCAGTCCCGCTCGAACAGGTGGACGAGCCCGCCGTGCCGGTCCCCGATGAGCTGCACCTCGATGTGCTTGGCCCGCTGGACGAACTTCTCCAGGAACACGTCCGATACGCCGAACGCGGTGCCGGCCTCGCGGCGGGCCGAGTCGATGCTCTCCTCGAGCTTGTCGGCCGCGTGGACGACCCGCATCCCGCGGCCGCCGCCGCCCATCGACGCCTTGATGATGACCGGGTAGCCGAGCCGCGCGGCGAGGTCCCTGGCGTCGTCGATCGACGCGACGGGGCGGTCGCCGCCGGAGAGCACGGGCACGTTCGCCTTCTGGGCGATGGCGCGTGCCGTCACCTTGTCGCCGAGTTGCTCCAGCACCTCCGGCCGCGGGCCGACGAACTGGATGCCGGCCTCCGCACAGGCGCGTGCGAACGTCGCGTTCTCGGAGAGGAACCCGTAGCCCGGGTGGATCGCGTCGACGCCCACCGACTTCGCCAGCGCGACGATCCCGGGCACGTCGAGGTAGGCCCGGATCGGCTCGCCCGGGTTGCCGACGCGGTACGCCTCGTCGGCCTTGAACCGGTGCAGCGCGAACCGGTCCTCGTGCGAGTAGATCGCGACGGTCCGGATGCCGAGTTCGTGGGCCGAGCGGAACACGCGGATGGCGATTTCGCTGCGGTTGGCGACGAGCAGCTTTTTGAACCGTGGGAGAGGTTCGGTCGGCATGGGTCGGCGTGCCTTCAGTGGGGGGATCGCCGGTGTGATACGGAATGGAAATGAAAAGGCCCACCCGTTGAAACGGGCGGGCTTTGGAGTGGGATCAGCGGCCCCGGGTCACTTCGCGACGACCTTCGCGGTCACCGGGATGACGAGCTTCGGCTGGTCCTTGTCGTCGGTCACGATCTCGACCATCCGGGTGAACCCGCCGGTCGCCTTCGGGTTGGCCGCGACGACGATCGTGTGGACCTCGCTGGCCCCGGTCTTCTCGACGGTGACCTTGAGCTGCTCGTCGGCCCCCTTGACCTCCAGGATCTTGAACGGCTTGCCGCTCTTGAGGGTGATCTTCTTCTCCGTCTCGACGCCCATGGGCAGGCTGCCGAACGCGGCGGTCTCCGGGGAGACCGCGACGGACGGGGCCGCCACGGTGACGGTCACCGGGACGCGGAGCTTGCCGACCGCGGCGTTCGAGGTCGTCAGGTGGATGTCCGAGACCCAGTTCCCGGCCGGGCAGTTCGGGTCGAGGACCGCGGTCACGTCGTAGGTCACCATGCTCCCGTTGCGGCCCTCTTCCTTGAACTCGGCCTTCACGAACCCGCCGGTGCTGGTCGCCGCGGTGACCTTCCAGTTCGGGTCGCTCATGAACGTGACCTTCGTGGACGCCCTCGCACCGGCGCCCGCCTTCACGCTGCCGAACGCGATCACGTCGGGCGACATCATCAGGTCGTCGCGGGTGACGGTCTGCACGCGGAGAACGACTTCCTCCTGCGTCGGGGACAGGAACGGGACGTACACGAGGACCGACTTGGTGACGTTGGGGACCGGGATGCGGCGGGTGTCCATGTGGGCGATGACCGCGGCGGTCTCGCCCGGGGCCACGGTCGCCTTGCTCACGGACGCGGCGGTGCACCCGCACGACACCCGCGGGTTGCCGAGCGTCAGGGTCTGCTGGGTGTTGTTCGTGAACCGGAAGTAGTGGACCAGGACGGTGCCCTTCGGGGACACGCCGAAGTCCGCGACCTTCTCGGTGAACAGGTCGGTGGGTCCGGCCAGGGCCGGTGCGGCCCCGGCGGCAAGGACAATAATTGCAAGCACAAGGTGTTTCATCGCCACGTTCCCCCAGTATCTCGGCCGGTGCCTCGTTCCCCCGAACGCCGCACCGGCATTACCCCATTCGTATCAGACGCAACCGCCCCACATCAGCAAATCGCCCGGTTCACCTGTACAACGTTTGGCCCTGTCCCGTTCCGTCAGGCACGACCGGACCAGTCCCCACTACCCTCACCGTCGGGCAAGGGTGGCAACCACAACGGTCGCTGCCCCTGCGGACTTTAAGGTTCGCGCGGCCTCGCTCGCGGTGCTGCCCGTCGTCATGACGTCGTCCACGAGCAGGACACCCTTCCCGGCGATGCTTGCGCCCCGCCTCACGCGAAACGCCCCCTTCACATTCTCCCGGCGTGCCGTTGCGGTCGGTTGTGCCCGTTGGGGCGTGTTCCGGACCCGCACGAGCGCTGACTTTGCAAACGCTATGCCCAACCCGAGCGCCAGCCCCCGTCCGATCGCTTCGGCCTGGTTGTACCCCCTCGTGAACCGCCGGCTCCAGTGGAGCGGCACCGGAACGACAACGTCGAACCCCCGGTTGCTCAGATTGCTGCGCTGCGCTTCCCAGAAGACGCCGCCCATCTGCTCGGCGAGCCCCTCGCCCGCCATCGACTTCATTCGCAGGACCGCGTCCCGCAACCGCCCGTCGTACGGGCCGAGCCGCACGGCCGCGTCGAAGCCGAAGGAAGAACCGCGACACGCCGCACAACCGATACTCGTGTCGGTGTGCGGTCCCACGGTCATCGCACAGAACGGACACGCCGGGTGCGGGTCGGTTGTGACGGCCCGGTGGCAGGCGGCGCACAGGTTGTGCCGGAACTCACCGCCCGTGCCGTCGGCTCGATCGGTCTCGCACACGCCGCACCGGTTCGGGAACACGAGTTCCACAACGCCACGGGCCAGTGCCCGGAGCCCCGTACCCACCATACCACACTCACGGAGAGACGTTGTGACGATCACCACCCTGAGGCTAGCCGCGGCGGCCGGGGCCCACAAGCAGTGAACGCTCGCGATTTTTCCAACGGTAGCCCCCATCACCCGCGAGACGATTGCCCACCTGCTGCAGATTGCCCGCTTTACCACTTCTGTGCGAGTCGGTAGGCTCGCGTGACGTTTACGCGGAGCGGAGGGTGAGGACGTCGGGCTCGTCGGCGCGGCGCACCGTGAGCGTGAACCGGGTGGGGCCGTTGGGCGGCGTGTCGTGCCGCAGTTCCCCCCCGTTCTGTCGGAGGAACTGCCAGGCGGTGGAGAGCCCGAGACCGCACCCGCGCCCGGCCGAGCGGCCCGAGAAGAACGGGTCGAAGGCGTGCGCCGCGACCTCGGGCGTCAGGCCCGGTCCGCTGTCCTCGACGCGGATGAGCGCGGACGCGCCGTCTTCCTCTGCTTCGCACGCCAGCCGGACCCAGCCGCCGCCGGCTGCTTCGACGGCGTTGCGGGCCACGGCGGTCAGGGCGTGGCGCAACTGGACCGGGTCGCCGTCGAGTTGAACCTGGGCCGACCGCGCGTCGACGTCGAGGCGGACGTTCCGCTCGGCCGCGAGGGGCGCGACGTTCGCGCGGACGCCGTCGAACAGTTCCCCGACCGTGACCGGCCGCCGCTCGGGCCGGCCCGGCCGCGCGAACTGCATCAGGTCCCGGAGGATGCCGGAGATGCGCTGCGTCTGGCGGACGACCGACCGGAGCACGTCGCCGCGCTCGGGGTCCGGCTCGGTCCGCAGCAGCCGCTGCGCGTTGGTCGAGATGATCGCGAGCGGGTTGTTGATCTCGTGCCCGGCCCCGGCGGCGAGTTCCGCGAGCGCCACGAGCTTCGCCTCGCGGAGCCGGTCGCCCACCTGGTCGCCGAGGTCGGCCGCGACGCCGTGCAGGTGATCGACCCGCTCCTCGAGCCGGGCGACGAGGGCGGGGCCGTTCCGGCGGCGGCTCTCGGCCGCGAGCTTGAGCAGGTTGGGGAGCAGCGGGACGGTGTGCGGGTCGGCCGGGAGGTTGGACGCCGGCACCGCGGGCGGCGCGGCCGGCAGGGTCGCCAGCACCTGGCGGAGCACGTGGTCGTCGAGCCGCAGGTGGTCGAGCAGTTCGGTGCGGTCGGCCCCGCGGGTGAGTCCGAGCCCGGCCCCCTGCCCCTCGGCCTCGAGGACCGCGAGTTGAACGATGGCGAACACGTCGCAGTGCGAGACGAGGTGGGCGGCCACCCGGAGCGGGAGCGTCAGGCACCCGACCGTGGTGGCGAGCCACAGAGGGAGCCGCCAGCGGGCGGCGAGGCGGCGGGTGATCGAAGCGTGGTCGAGGCCCCAGAGGTCGGCCTGGACCTCGGCGGGGCGCTCGGCGAACCCGGGGTCGCGGAGCACTTCGGCCGCGTCAAAGGGGTCGACGGCCGAGACCGCGTACCACCCGAGCGGGGCGAGGCGGGCGGCCGCGGCGACCGCCGATTCGGGCGCGACCCGGGTGACCTGGGCGAGCCGGGCCGCGATCCGGGCCGCCCGGTCGGCCACCTGGGCGACGCGGGCCTGAGCGGAACAGGTCGGGGGGATCACCCCCCCGGGGCACGCGGCCAGGTAGGCGGCCGCGGTGTCGGGCAGCGAGGCGGCGAGGGCCGCGCCCGGGGCGAGGTCGAACGGGGCCGGGTCGGTCGCGTACTGCGCGAAGCGGAACAGAAAGAGCGCCAGTCCCGGGTCGGCGGCCGACAAGCCGGGCACGGTCGCCGGCGCGTCGGCGAGTGCGATCAGACTGTCGGTGTTCGGGCACAGCCACGGCAGTTCCACCGCGGCCCGGCCCACTGCCTTCCGTGGCACGGGCAACTCCTTCGATTGCGGACTGCGGGGCGCGGAACTCAAGCGTCGGAACCCCGTCGGAGGGATCCCGCAGTCCGAGGTCCGCGCCCCACATTCTGGTTCAGGCCAACACACCCGTTTCGATCTCGAGCTGGGCGCACATCTTCTCGATCAGCACGTCCACGTCGAACGGCTTGGGCAGGAAGTCGTCGGCCCCGGCGAGCTTCAGCTCCTGCACCTTGTCGTCCTCGATCATGCCCGAGATGCAGATGATCCGGACGTCTTCCATCGTCTGGTCGGCCCGGACGCGGTGGCAGACTTCCTTGCCGTTGATGTCCGGCAGCATCACGTCGAGGATGATGAGGTCCGGGCGGTACTCCTTGACCATCATCCCGGCGTCGAACCCGTTGGACGCGATCCGCACCTCGAACCGGCCGTCGGCCTGGAGCGCCTCGTTCATGGTCGCGACCAGGTCCGGCTCGTCGTCCACGAGGAGCACCTTCCGCTTGCCGCTCTCCAGGGCGTCCGTGGGGATGCCGTTGTCCTTCATGAACTTGTACAGCGCCTCCCGGGGGATGCGCCGGAACTTCGATCCGGGCACGCGGAAGCCCTTGAGCTGCCCGTTGTCGAAGCACCGAATGATCGTCTGCTGCGAGACCTTGCAAATCTTTGCGGCCTCGCCGGTCGTGAACACGGTCTTCATACGCTCGTCTACCTTGCCGGCGCGGCCGGCTCGCATGAAAGAGGTCCGCGCGCGGCTGTTCGACCGAGCCGGGGCGGGACCGGAATCCATCCGTGAATCGCTGACTGCCTACGGACCCTACCGCCGCGGGCCGCGGCGCAGGTGTTGAGAAGGTGGTGCCCGTCCTCGCGTGAGCGGGTGCGGGGGCGGTGTTGGCCGACTGAGGGGGCAGAACCCACCCACCTCAATCATAACTGGGGCGGGTGGCCGATCAACGCAAAGGGGTCCATTCTGCCGGGTCGAGCCCGGTTCCCGAACTGGCGTTCCTTCGCACAACCGGCAGCCCTTCCCAGGCTTGCCTCGTCACCGTCTCCTGACGCTCGCTCGGGCCGCTGTTGCGGTGTCACCCGCACCCGCGACCCCCGCTTCGGACGAACCGTGGCCTCTCCCGCTTCGTAGGGCTGACAGCATTCCAACCGGTCCCGGTTCCGCACCGAGACCAGGTTGCCGACTCGGTCACACCATTCATCGGCTACCCAGCCCACGCAAGCTACTCCATTTTGCCATTTTCCCAGGCCGGGTCAAATGGCGGGTCGGAGAAACCTGCGGCGGACCGTGCCGCCGATGATGCCGTGCCGCTCGGCCGCGCCGCCGGAGGGGGAAATTTCCGGCCGCGACGTCGTGCTCGCGGGGCCGCACGCCCTTGCGGCGGCCCCTCGTGCCCCCAGGGTTGCTCCGGTTTCCCGGCTTTCCCCTGCGGGCGAAGCCCCCATAACCACTCATTCGAGATAAAACAACAGCACTGCGAGGTCCGCCGGGGTGATGCCGCTGATGCGGCCCGCCTGACCCACGCTCGCGGGCCGAACGCGGCTAAACTTCTCCCGCGCCTCCACCCGCAGTTGCGGGACCGCCGCGTAGTCGAACTGCGGCGGGATGCGGCGGTCCTCCATCCGCTTGAAGCGCTCGACCTCGACGGCCTGCCGGCCGACGTACCCGCTGTACTTCGCCTCGATCACCACCTGCTCGACGACGTCGGGCCGCGCGTCCCACGCCCGCAGTGCCGGGTGCCGCTCGCACAGCGCGGCCCACTCGACACTCGTTCGCCGGAGCCACGTCTCGAGCGAGTCGCCGTCGCTCCGGGTCTGCTTGAGGGTCTGCTGGAGGGCGGCGATCCCCTGCTCCTTCTGTTGGAAGCGCTCCCACTCGGCGTCGGACACGGAGCCGACGCGGCGGCCGATCGCGGTGAGCCGGCGGTCCGCGTTGTCGTGCCGCAGCAGCAGCCGGTACTCGGCCCGCGACGTGAACATGCGGTACGGTTCGTCGACGCCCTTGGTGACGAGGTCGTCGATGAGCACGCCGATGTACGCCTGGCTGCGGTCGATCACGAGCGGCGCTTCGCCCTTCAGCTTGAGGGCGGCGTTGAGCCCGGCCATCAGCCCCTGTGCGGCGGCCTCTTCGTACCCGGTGGTCCCATTGATCTGCCCGGCGAAGTAGAGGCCGGCGACCGGCTTCGTCTCCAGCGTCGGGTGCAACTGCGTCGGCGGCGCGTAGTCGTACTCGACGGCGTACCCCCAGCGCATGACCTCCGCGTGCTCCAGCCCCGGCATCAGCTTCAGCATCGCGGCCTGCACGTCCTTCGGGAGGCTGGTGCTGATGCCGTTGCAGTAGTACTCCCGCGTGTTCAGCCCCTCCGGTTCGAGGAAGACGAGGTGCGAGTCCTTGTCCGCGAACCGCACGACCTTGTCCTCTATAGAGGGGCAGTACCGCGGGCCGCGGCCGCAGATCTGCCCCGAGTACATCGGCGCACGGTGCAGGTTCGCCCGGATCAAGTCGTGAACCGCCTGCGTCGTCGTCGTGGAGTGGCAAACGACCTGCGGGACCGTGACCTTCTCAGTGGAGAAGCTGAACGGCCGCGGGGGAACGTCGCCGGGCTGCACCTCGCACTTCGAGAAGTCGATGGTGCGGCCGTTGAGCCGGCACGGGGTGCCGGTCTTGAACCGGGCCAGCTCGAACCCGGCGCTCGCGAGGCTGTCGCTCATCCCCTCGGCGGAGTTGTCGCCGGCGCGGCCGCCGACGGTCTTCGCCTCGCCGGTGTGCATGATGGCCTTGAGGAACGTCCCGGTCGTGAGGATGACCACCCCGGCCCGGTAGAGCGTGTCGCCGCGGGCGACGACCCCGGTGACCCGGAGTCGGGAGTCGGGTGTCGGGGGTCGGGGGTCAGGAAGCCCGCCCGACATTTCTTCCGATCCCCGATCCCCGATCCCCGATCCCCGTTCTTCCAGCAGCAGCCCCTCGACGAGTTCCTGACGGAGCGTGAGGTTCGGTTGCTCCTCGACCCACCGCTTCATCGTGAACTGGTACAGCTTCTTGTCGCACTGGGCGCGCGGCGAGTGCATCGCCGGCCCCTTCGAGGCGTTGAGCACCCGGAACTGGATGCCGCTCGCGTCGGTACACTTCCCCATCACGCCGCCGAGCGCGTCAATCTCGCGGACGATCTGGCCCTTGGCGACCCCGCCGATCGCCGGGTTGCAGCTCATCTGCGCGACGGCGTCGGCGTTCATGGTCAGCAGGCACGTCTTCAGGCCGAGGCGCGCGGCGGCCATCGCCGCTTCCGTCCCGGCGTGCCCGGCCCCCACCACGACCACATCGAACTCGAAGGTCAACTGCACGGCACACCTCTCCGAACGCGCGTTTCAGGCCATGATACCGCCGGCCCACCCTCACGGGGGCGGGGCTTCGTGGATAAGACATCTCCCACGTGCCCCTGGTTCTCGGAGACCACACATGGATCTGCTCGCCGCCGCCCGCACCGGGTTCGCCGCCATCGACGCCGACGCCGCTCTCAAGGAGAAGGGGCTGGCGAACCTCGGCACCTGGCTCACGCACGCCGACTTCGCCGCGTACCGGCCCCAGATCGAGTGGCTGGTCGCGAACGCGAAGTGGTCGGTGCTGCTCGACTCCTTCTACCAGATCATGCCGTTCGGCACCGGCGGCCGCCGCGGGGCGGTGGGCATCGGGCCGAATCGGATGAACCTGTGGACCCTCGGCGCGAGCGTCCAGGGCCACTGCGACTACCTCAAGCAGCGGTTCCCCGGCGTGAACCCGCTCCAGGTGGTCCTCGCGTTCGACGTGCGGCAGTTCGAGGACAAGCGGAAGGTGTACAACCCGGACCTGCCGAACCCGGTGCTGCACCTCTCCAGCCGCGAGTTCTGCCAGTACGCCGCAGGGGTGTACGCCGCGAACGGCGTCCACTCGCACATCCTCGCCCCCGACAGCAAGCGGTACGTCGCGACGCCCGAGCTGTCGTTCTCGATCCGCTACCTGCGGGCGCACGGCGGGCTCAACATGACCGCCAGCCACAACCCGCCCGACGACAACGGGTCCAAGTTTTACAACGACCTCGGTGCGCAGCCGGTCCCGCCCGAGGACCAGCTCATGAGCGAGTTCGTCGACCAGGTGACGGCGATCAAGCACGTCGCATTCGCCGAGGCGGTCCGCGGCGGGAAGGTCCACTTCCTCGCGGACGCGCCGCACCGGGCGTACATCGAGCTGTGCCGCAAGGAGAGCCTCGTTCCGCCGCCGAAGAACGACGAGATCCGCGTCGTGTTCACCCCGCTCCACGGGTGCGGCGGGTTCTGCGCCGGCGAGGTGCTCGAAGCCCAGGGGTTCCGGCCGATCGCGGTTCCCGAACAGGCGACGCCCGACGGCCAGTTCCCGAACGTGACCGGGTACCCGAACCCCGAACTCCCCGCTTGTATGGACCGGGCCGAGAAGCTCGCGAGGGACCGCGGGGCCGACCTCGTCCTCGCGACCGACCCGGACGCGGACCGCATCGGCGGGCTCGCGAACACGCAGGTCGACGGCAAGGGCAGCTACCGCTTCATTACCGGCAACGAGATCGCCGCACTGCTCACGCACTTCAAGGTGTCGCAGCTCGCACGGGCCGGGTCGCTCCCCCCTTCCCCGGTGGTCGTCACGACCGAGGTGACGACGGGTCAAATCACCCGGATCGGGCGCTCGTTCGGCGTCCAGGTGGTCAACGACCTGCTCGTCGGGTTCAAGTACCACGCCGACGTGATCGCGCAGCTCGAAGCGAACGGGCAGTACGGCGAGATCAAGGCGACGGCCGCCGACTTCCTCATCGGCACCGAAGAGAGCCACGGCGTCCTGGCGACCCCCGGCATCCGCGACAAGGACTCGGCGTGTGCGGTGCTGCTGCTCGCAGAAGCGGCCCTCTTCGAAAAGCGCCAGGGCCGCACGCTCGTCGACTACCTCGACGACCTCAACCGGAAGTACGGGTACTACCGGAACGAGTTGCTGAACATCGTGATGACCGGGCTGGAGGGCAAGGTGAACATGGCCCGGATGCTCGACACGATGCGGAAGTCGCCGCCGAGGACGATCGGTGGGCTGCCGGTCGCGAGCGTCGAAGACCTACATGACGAGGCGGGCCGCATGGGGCCGTTCAAGGGCGACACCGACAGGGCCGCCCGGAACTTCCTGATCTTCCGGCTCGGCGGCACCGGCGGCATCTCGGCCAAGGTCTGTCTGCGGCCGAGCGGGACCGAGCCGAAGGCGAAGGCGTACATGGAGGTCGCCTCCGAGCCGTGGAAGCCGGGCACCCCGCAGGCCGAGTGGGACGCGGCGTGTGCGGCCGTTGACGCCCAGGTGCAGAAAATTGCGACCGACTTCCTGTCGCTGGCGATGGCGACCGTCGGTCAAACGCCGCCGCCCGGTGGCGACAAGCTGAGCCGCTAACGCGAGGTCGGAAGCCGACGAAGATCGGCTCGAGGTAATTGGCGGGCCGCCACGGAGGGCGGCCCCTACAAACCAAGCGGATCTGTATGGCCCGCCCTCCGTGGCGGCCCGCGTGAGGCGTTGGAGTTCGACCGAGTAAACCAGAGATCGAGGGCCCGCTCGGCACACCGGGCGGGCCCTCTGCTTTTCTCCCAACCGACATCGTTCCCGTAGTGCACACAACTGTACACTGCACCCATCACCAACTACCCGATGGAGGTGTACCGTGACGAGCCCCGAAGTGACCGTTCAACGCGACCCGCAACTCCAGGCCATCGCGGCCGCCCTTTCGGAACCGTTCGAGCCGAAAGAGGTCAAGTTCAAGCCCCAGATGGTCAAGAACAACCGCGCCCTCGCGATGGGCTACATCGACGCGCGGCTGATCCAGGACCGGCTCGACGACGTTCTCGGCGTCGAGAACTGGCAGGACAGCTACGACTTCCTCCCCGACGGCTCCGTCGTCTGTCGGCTCCGCCTCAAGCTCGGCGGCCGGTGGATCACCAAGACGGACGTCGGCTCGCCGAGCGAACAGCCCGACTCCGGCGACCGGGTCAAGGCCGCCGTGTCGGACGCGCTGAAGCGTGCGGCGGTGAAGTTCGGCATCGGCCGCTACCTCTACCGCCTGCCGGCGCAGTGGGTCGATTACGACCCGGTGAAGAAGCAACTCTCCAACCCTCCGCAACTGCCGGCGTTCGCGCTTCCCAGGGCGAAGGCGCAGCCGCAAGCGGCCGTGGCCGCCCCGCCCAGGGCACCCAAGGTCACCAGCCCGCCGAAGCCCGAGCCCGTGCCCGTGGTTGAGGAGAAGCCCCAGCCCGTTGTGAAGGAGGCGGCGAAGGTCGAGGGGCCGAAGTCGGCGACGAGCCTCCCGTCGAACGGGCACGAGCTGCACCGCCGGTTGCAGGAGTACGACGCAAAGCTCGCGGCGCAAAAGCTCTGCGTGCGTGGCGCGTTGCTCGCGCACGTCACCCAGGCCGGCGTGAAGGCGGGGTACACCGCGAACATGACCGACTGGACCGGGCCGGCGATCCCGTTCGCGGTGGACGCGGTCAAGGAGTTCGAGACCTCGGTTCGCAGCGCGAAGACCGACCGCCAGACGGCCGCGTGACTGCCCCCGCGGGCATTTTCTCAGCGAGTCGGTTTTCTTCGCGCAAGTCCGGCCCGGAACCGCGTCCCAGGGCAATCGGCGGAACTCTACGCGCAGCCCGCGGCTGCGCGTTCCGCTCACAAGTGCCAACCAGGACGGGATTTCCGATGTTCGCCGCATCACAATCCTTCCTCCACGCGCTGCTCACCTCCGCCGTTTTCTTCTGCGGCACCGGAACCGTTTCCGCGAACTGGTTCACGATCAAGAACGACACCGGGAAGGCGATCGTTGTTCAAGAAATGGTCGTCGTCAACGGCCAGGTCCGGCGCGGCAAGCCGACGGTCCTCCTCGCGGGCGAAACCCTCCGCGAGTTCATTCCGGGACCGACGGTGAAGCGGATCGAGGTGTTCGACCAACAGAACCAGAACCAGGCAACGTGGTCGGGGAACCTCGGCTGCAAGGACGAGAACCAGACGTACTCGGTCGGGCTGGCCGGCGGGAAGGTCGTGGTCGGTCAGGTTGTGCCGCCGAAGAAGTGATTCCGGCCCGTCGCGACCGCGTTTTTCGTTCCAGTCGGCAGTTCGGTCCGCTAGATTAGGCACTTCCCCGACCGTTCTCCCACTCTCCAGTTGCCCGGAATGACACCACTGCCCGCCTCCGAGAGCGCCACGCGCATCCGATACGTCGTCCTGTTCATGCTCTGCCTCCTGGCCATGATCACCTACATGGACCGGGCCGCCAACGGCAGCGCGAAGGACGCCATCATGGCGGAGCTGAACGACCAGCAGCGCCAGCACAAGATCGCCGCAGGGGAAACCGTCGCCGAGAAGGACCTGCTGACCAAGGACGACTTCTTCTGGGTGCTGATCGCGTTCCAGTTGGCCTACGCGATCTTCGAGATCCCGTCCGGGTGGCTCGGCGACACCCGGGGGCCGCGCTCGACGCTGCTCCGCGTCGTCGTGTGGTGGACCCTCTTCGTCGCGCTGACGGGGTTCGTGGGCACCAGTTTGCTCGGGGTGTACCTCGGGTTCTCGGCGCTCATCGTCATCCAGTTCATGTTCGGCGTCGGCGAGGCAGGGGCGTTCCCGAACATCGCCAAGGCGCTGTACAACTGGTTCCCGGCCGCGGACCGCGGGTTCGCGAAGTCGGTGATCTGGATGTCGGCCCGGTTCATGGGCGGGCTCACGCCGCTCGTGTGGGTGCTGCTCGTCGAACTCGGCGGGGCCGACTGGCACCAGGCGCTGTGGCTCTTCTCCGCCGTGGCGGGGGTCTGGTGCGTGGCGTTCTACTTCTTCTTCCGCAACCGCCCGTCCGAGCACCCGGGGGTGAACGCGGCCGAGGTCGCGGAGATCGACGCCGGCCGGGTCGCGTCGCACGGCCCGGTACGCATCCCGTGGGGGAAGCTGGTCCGCTCGCGGAACCTCTGGGCCATCTGCTTCATGTACGTGGTCACGAACTACTGCTGGTACTTCCTGATGTACTTCCTCCCTTCCGAGATGAAGGGGCAGTTCCCGGAGTGGAACTCCACGCCGGGCGGGAAGATCATGCTCGCCCTGCTCGCGGGCTCGCCGCTGCTCATCGGCATGTTCGGGTGCCTGCTCGGGGGGACGCTCTCGGACCGCTACATCCGCCGCACGGGGGACCGCAAGTGGGGACGGCGGCTGTTCGGGATGGTCGGGTACGGCGGGGCGGGGCTGTGCTACTTCGCGGCCGCCGGGGTGAAGTACACCGACCCGGACAACCTGTTCCTGTTCGCCGGGTTCCTCATCCTGATGGGGTTCATGAACGACCTCATCATGGCCCCGGCGTGGGCCGTGTGCCAGGACATCGGTCGGGACTACGCGGCGACCGTGTCCGGCGCGATGAACATGTTCGGCAACCTCGTGGGGGCGGTGTCCACGCTGCTCATCACCGGGCTGCTCATGAAGAAGTACCCCGGGGAGAAGGGGATTTTGATCTGCTTCACGATGTACGGGTGCGTGTACTTCCTGGGCGTCGGGGCGTGGCTGCTGATCGACCCGACGAAGCCGATCGAGGACCTGCCGCCGTCGCCCTCACCCGAGACGCGCGAAGAGGGCGTCGAGGAGCCGTGAGACTTGGGACTTCCGCACAGAACCCGGTCGTGGGGCCGGCTGGGCCGGCCGGATCGAGAGCCCTCTGCGCTACTTCGGCCGGCACAGCCGGCCCTACGACCGGGTTTGTTGCGTGATTGCCAAACGTCCTCGCGAGCCGCGTCGCCGTCACACGAGGGTCGGGGTCTCCACGACGGTTTCCTGGAGTGACGCCGGGGGGTTGAAGACCTCGTCCGGCACCTCTTCCGAGTAGCGCGCCAGTTCGATCACGCCGTCGCGGAGCGTGAGGTAGTGGCACGGCTTCTCGGTCCAGCACCCGCTGTTGAAGTAGTGGACCGGCCCGGTCGTGTTCGCGATCGGGTGGTGGGTGTGCCCGCAGCACACGGCGTGGCACCCCTTCTTCGCCGCGTACTTCAGCGCGCCGGCCTCGATCTTCTGGGTGCTCCGGAGGAACGTCTTGCTGTTCCGCTTGGCGAACTTCGCGAACGTGTGCGTCTTGTCGAGCTTCTGGAGGGCGTGGTACAGGCGGTCCGCGAACCAGGTGAACAGCGGGTAGCGGGAGATGAACTCATCGAACCGGTGCCCGTGGAGGAACAGCACCTTCCGCCCGCCGCTCTCCACCACGATCTCGTCGGCGCACGCGACGCCGAGCAGGTGCGAGACGATTTCCGCGGGGCCGTCGTGGTTCCCGTTGATCCACACGACCTCGATCTCGTCCGATAACTTTCGGATCTCGGAGAGAATCTTCCAGTGGTGCTTCTTCAGCCGCCGGAAGTCGATCGAGTCGAACACGTCGCCGTTGAGGATGAGTCGCCGCGTGGGGACGAACCCGCGGCGGACGGACGCGAGGAAGTGGGTGAGGAACCGCGCCTGGCAGTTGTCGCTGCCCAGGTGGATGTCTGAGATCACCAGGGCGTCGAACACGTTTCACCCCCAAACGTATCGGGTCGCGTTCACCTCCCTTCTTTGTACCGCAGGATTTTTTGGATTGCGTGTGAAGGATGTGAAGACACCTCGCTGGCAATCTGCACCCCCGTTACACGTTGCGCAAACGATTGCTGGAAAGTAGCTTATGCCGAATCACCTCACACAACACGGCGGACAATGTCCGAGAACCAGACATTCCGGGTGAGGGGGAGACGAAAAATCCGCCACAAAGAGTTGCTCTCCGAATCTAGGCAGCGTATTATTTCAGTGTCCCGCCGGGTGGTAGTTGTGGTGAATGGGCGACGCCGCAACAGCCTCCGGCGGGACACTTTTTTCCATCCTGCCGACCGCACCGTTCGGTGCACCTCTCTCCAAAACACCACTTCCAAGTGCCTTGTATCCAACAACGCACAACGCAACGCAACCGGCGTTTTGAACTGCTTTGAGCCCGCGGCCACAATCTTGCACTACAATTACGCATGCCCGCGCTGTTCTTCCCAAACCTGAACGCGCTCCGCATCGCCCTCGCGAGCGGCCTCGTCCCGCTTGAGATCACCCAGTTCCCCGCCGACGCCGGCTTCGACCGCCACGGCCGCTTGTGGCTCCAGACCGCGGAATCCCTGCCCCGCGAATCACTTGCGTCCCTCGCCCGGGTCGGCGTCCAGGCACTGGGCGACGCGGGCGTTCCCACGTCTCCGGTCTCCTGCTGGGCCGAACTCCTCCCACTGCTCCACGAGGAAGCCGAGGCCGGCCCGACCCTGTTCCTGGTTCCCGAGAAGCAACTCGCGCGGTTCCTCGCCAAGCTCCGCCGGTCGTCGCGGGGGGGCACCGGGATCACGCTCCCGGACCACGACGAAACGGGAACGGCGTGGGTGACCGCCGCGCAGGCCCCCGCCGAACTCCTCGTCGAGGCCGCGGAACCAGTGTGTGCGTTCGAGGCGTTCACCGAACAGACCCCGGGGGTCTGGGTGCGGCACGGCCGCCGCCACCCCGTGCCCGAGTTCCTCGCGGTGCCCGACGGGTGCGTCCTCCTCGTGCGGCCGCCGCGGTCCGTGACCGCGGTCGCGTGGCCCGTGCCCCGCCCGGCCTCGGACGAGTACCCGCTTGCAGCCGTTCCGGCCCCCCGCCCCGGCCCGCCCCCGGTCCCCCCCGAGGTGGTGCTGAAACTCGCCCTCGCGGCGCGGGCGACCCCGGAGCGCGAGGCGCTCTGGGTCCTCGACGCCCCCCGTGTCGCCGACTTCTGGGCGTTCTGCGTGTCGGCCGATGCCTCGCTGACCTCTCGCCTGGAGGCGGCGGTCGTCGGGTCCGGGGCGGGCACCCGCCTGGCCGTGCGGGTCCAGGGGAAGCGGGCGCCGGTCGCGGTTCACCTCCCGGTCGCCGGGTACTACCACGAGCCCTCGGTTCCCGGGCTGTTCGTCCCGACGGACCGCGTCCTGCGGCCGGCGCTGCGGGTGCGGGAACTGGCCCGGGTTCTCGGGACGCGCCCCGGGTGGGTGGTGTGGGTCGAAGCGAACCCGGACGGGAGCGTGACCCCGCAGACCGTCGCCGAAGCCGCCTTCCGGCCGGTCCACGAGTTGATCGAGTACCAGGCCCCCGCGGTCGAGCGGCTCGCGACGGTCCCGCGCACGGACCCGTTCGCGCTGGGGCGGTTCGTCGTCGCCAGCGACCTGCTCCCGCTCCCCGAGGCCCAGCCCACCCCGCCGCCGGTCGAGGACCCGTTGGTCGCGGTGGTGCCCCCGGAGGAGACGAGCTGGCTCCGCCGGTCGCTGGACAAGTTGTTCGCCAAGGTCCGGCAGCCCCGCGCCGCCCCGGACGAGACCCCCGCGCCGGTCCCGGAGGAGATCCCGGACCCGCCCACCCCGGCCCGCGAGCGGGTGGTGCGGAAACTGGCCTCGCCCGACGCCCTCCTGCACGGCCACGACTGGACCGCCCGCCGCCAGAACCTGGAGGCGGGCCTGTTCACCCACCTCCCCGGGCTCGGGCCGACCGGCCGCGCCGAGCGATGGTCGGAACTGGGCGGGGTGTACGCCGCGACCGGCAACGCCCCCGACGCGGCCGTGTGCTGGATGAACGCGGTGTGGGAGGTGGCGGCCCCGCCGGACCACTGGCTCGAACAGTGGCTCCTGGCCGAGTGCCGGGCCGCGAAGCTGACGGACACCGTGGGCGGCCTCGACCGGTGGCTGAGCGAGCCCGGGCGGGCCGGCGTCGGCCGGGTGGTGGCGGCGTACACCGCGGCCATCGGCCTGTCGCCGAGCCCGCCCCCGGAGTTCGTCGCCACGCTCCCGCGGCTCCTCGCGTTCCTCGACCTGCACTTCGACGACGTCCCCGTGCGGGCCGCGTGGCTCGCGCGGTACGCGGCCGCCCGCGTGTGCGACGGCGACGCGCTCGGCCTCGCCCGGTGGCGGGACCGCGTGCTGGCCCGGCTCGCCGCGCGCGGCCCGGGGCTGGACCTCGACGAGCCGTCGTTCCTGCGGTTCCACGGGACCGCGTCGGCCGAGCGGTTCCAGGCCGCCCGCGAGTGGGTCGAGGGGGTCCGCGGCCCCGCGATCGGGTGGATCGGAAAGATGGCCGCGCGGTCCCCGGCCGCGAAGCTCCAGTGGTCGGGGATCGACGCCGAGACGGACTGCACCGCCGCCTACGCGCAGTTCATGATCGCGTGGGGGCTCGCGTGCCTCGGCGAGCGGACCAAGGCGAAGAACTGGGCGGCCCGCGCCCGCAAGGTCGTCTCCCGCATCACCGGGCCGGGCGTCGAGGCGGCCGCGCACGCGGTCCTCGGCGACCTGTTCCTCCTGCGGGTCCGCGACGCGCAGGAGGGCCGCTCGGCCAAGCCGGCCCTGCCGCCCGAACTGCAGGCCCGGCTCGACGCGCTCCCCGAACTGGCCCGGTTCGCCGTCGACCGGCTCCGCGAGCACTCCCGCATCCTGGAGCCCGTGGACCGGGTCCGGGCGTTCCGCGGGCTCGACCTCAAGGCGTTCTGGGGGACCGACGAACTCGCCGAGCGGCTGTTCGTCCTCACCAACCGCCAGGACCGCGACCAGCTCGCGGACGAGGCGAACGAGCTGCTCCAGCTCTGCGCCGACAGCCCCACCACGGCCACCGTCCCGCGGGTGGTGTTCACGCTCCTCGACGTGGCCCCGTGGCTCGACCGCACCGCCCTGCCCCGCGTGCTGGAGCTCCTCCCCGCCGCCACGGACTGGTGCGAGGCGTGGCTCGCGTCGGGCCGCTGGGGCGAGGCCGAGCGGCCGGGCCGGTTGGTGCGCTACCAGACGCGGATGCTGAACGCGGGGTTCTCGGCGGCCGCGCTGCTCGAGCCGGGCGCCTCGGGGCTCGTCACGGACCTCGTGCGGCGGCTCGTGGCGGGCGGCGACCGGGTCCGCGGGCCGCTCCTCGCGACGTGCGGGCACGCGTTCCGCGTCCTCCGCCAGCGCGGCCTGGGGGGGACCGCCGAGACCCTCGTGCGGTTCCTCGACCCGGGCCAGTCCGGCGTGCGGCGCGACCCGGCCCGGGTGGGGCTCGCCGGCGGGTGGTACACGGCCGGGCACGAGGACGCCGGGAACCGCATCCTCGACGAGGCCCGCGAGCGGCTGTTCCTCGGCTCGACCGCGGACGCGAGCATCCGCACGCCCCTCGCGGTCGCCTACGCCGAGGCGCTCGGGTTCGCCCCGGCCCGCATCGCGCACGGCAGGCTCGAAGAGATCTTCCAGCGGCTCGGCCCGATCGACGTGATGGGCTCCACGAACAGTTACTTCACCCTGCGGCCGCTGCAGCTCATCGACGCCGTCGTGCGGTCCGTGGTGACCGACGAGTTCGCCCTCGGGCCGTCGGTCCGCGGGTGGCTCGACGACGACGAGTTCCTCATCCGCGGCCGCATCCACCGCGACCTCGCCGCCGTCCTCCGCGAGCAGGACATCAGTTAGCGGGGTTCCAAGAAATGTGTGGCCGGTTGGCGGGCCGCCACGGAGGGCGGCCCCTACCAGGCATCGGCTTTTGGTTTGTAGGGGCCGCCCTCCGTGGCGGCCCGCCAGCCACCCCCAGCGGATCTCCACGACTTCGACAACACCGTTCCCGTCACTTCACCTGCTTCAGCAGCGCGGCGAGTGCGGCCTCGATCTCGTCCGACGCCTTCACGCCCAGGAAGCTCGACCGGGCGCGCCACGTCTCGTACCCGCCGATCGCGTGGTGCGCCGGCGTGGGCAGGTAGCCGTAGTACCCGTTGGCGAGCGACACCACGCACGTCGGCTTGAACGGGCTGTTCTTCTTCACGGTGAGCCCGATCTCGGTGAACACCTCGCACGGGACCGCCGCGACCGCCAGGTCGCCGATGCGGTAGGCGTTGAGCGGGACCGAGACGGTGTCCGGGTACGCCGCCATCTTCACCGACTCGCGGGCGTAAACCTCCTCGGCCCCCTTCAACTCGCGGCCCTTGGCCCTGTCGAGAATCCCCTCGGCTCGCGTCACCTCGTCTCGGGTCGGCTTGCGCACCGGGAGTTCGATCACCGTGCCCGCGGTGCGGAGCGACACGTCGGCCCGGTACTCGGCCCGCTCCAGCGCCTTCAGAGCCGCGTCGGCGACCGCCTCGGCCACGAGCCGCGACCGCTCGCCCGGTTGGAGCTTCGGCGGGGCCTCCTTGAAGTCGATGTTGTTCACGTCGCCGCTGGTGCCGTTCGAGAGCACGCCAACGAAGTCGCCGCCCGCCTTGAGCTTCTGCGCCACGACCTCCGCGAACGCGCCGAAGTAGTCGGCCGACAGCGGCGGCACGTCGCCGACGTAGTGCAGCGAGTAGTTCGCGAACAGCGCGAGCGGCTTGTCGTCCGCGGTGCGGACTGCCAGCACGGTGACGCCCGGGTCGGTCGGCCCGGCGGGTTCGACGAGGTCCGGGCTCTGCCGCGGCGGGTTCATCTTCACGCGGTCGGACGTGCCGCCGAACGGGTCGGGGTTCTGCACCCCGGCCTTCAATTTCCACCGCCGGTTGAAGACGTGGTTCGGCTCGTGCCCGACGGCCCACGCCGCCTTCGCGGGCACAAGATTCGCATGGGCCTTGTCGATTCCCGCGGCGATCTTCTCCGTGAGGAACGCAGCGTAGGCCGGGTCCGGGTCGCTCTGGAAGACGCCGGCGACGCTCGGGGCCGTGTGGGTGTGCGTCGCCGAAATCATGATGTTGGCCGCGGGGATGCCGGTCTTCTTCTCGGCCAGCGCCTTCGCGGCGTCCAGCAGTTCGCGGGGGACCATGCAGCTATCGACGACCACGAGGGCGAGCTTCGTCGTGCCGTCGTCGAGCACGAGGCACCGGGCGTGGAGCGGGTCTCGCGCCGAAGCAGCTTTTCGGTCCGAGAAGCCCCCGTTTACTGACACCGGGAACTTAACGGGGGTAACGTCCTGGGCGAACGCACCGGCCCGGAGTGCGGGTTTGGCGGGCTGCGCGAGGGCGAGCGCCGGGCCGACAACCAGCGCCGACAGGGTGAGGAGCAATCGGGACACGGGAACCTCGGGTTCCGGGCGGTGGGAAGGTGGTCGCCGCATTGTACCCGGTGTTCGGGGCGGCGAAAGGCACGGCTTGGGCGCGCCGCGGCGGCGCGGTATAACACGGGAAACTCTCGCGTTCCACGGGTAGCACATGCACATCCAGGACATCTTCGCCGGGCACCGGACGACGTTCAGCTTCGAGTTCTTCCCGCCGGCCACCGACGCGGCGAGCGAGGAGCTGTTCCGGAACATCGCGTCGCTCCAAGAACTCCAGCCGTCGTTCGTGTCGGTGACCTACGGCGCGGGCGGCTCGACCCGCGACCGCACCCACGACCTGGTCGTCCGCATCCAGAAGGAGACGGACCTCGTCGCCGTGTCGCACCTCACGTGCGTGTGCCACGAACTGAGCGAGATGACCGCGATCCTCGACCGGTACGCGGCGAGCGGGATCAAGAACATCCTCGCGCTCGCCGGCGACCCGCCGCGGACGATGCCGAACTACGACCGCTCGAAGGACGCCTTCAAGTACGCCGACGAGTTGGTCCGGTTCGTCCGGAGCCGCACCAACGCGCCCGACCCCCGCGGGTTCGGCATCGGCGTCGCCGGGTTCCCCGAGGGGCACCCCGGGTGCCCCAACCGGCTCCAGGAGATGGACCACCTCAAGCGGAAGGTAGACGCCGGGGCCGACTACATCTGCACGCAACTGTTCTTCGAGAACCGCGACTTCTACGACTTCCGCGAGCGGTGCGAGCTGGCCGGGATCAAGGTGCCCATCCTCGCGGGCATCATGCCGATCGCCTCGAAGGCTGGCATGGTCCGCATGGCGCAGTTCGCGCTCGGGGCGCGCGTCCCCGCGAAACTGATGCGCGCGGTGAGCCGGTGCGCCGACGACGCCTCGGTCGCCCGCGTCGGGACGAGCTGGGCCACGGAGCAGTGCGCCGACCTGCTGCACAACGGCGTCCGCGGCATCCACTTCTACACGCTCAACAAGTCGGACGCGACGCGGCAGATCTACCAGAACCTGGGCGTCGCCGACTCCGCCGCGCTGCGGGCGTCATGACCCAAAGTGGGCGACTCGCGGAGCGAGTCGCGCCCCGGCGCCACGATGTCAACCCAAAGGCACGGGACGCGCGGAGTGTCACCCGCGGAGCGAGTGGCCGACATAGTAGGCGACTCGCGGAGCGAGTCGCACCCCGGCGCAACCGAGCCACCCGGTTAACTCGTGACCGCGTTCGGTGTCATTCGCGGAGCGAGTGACCTACTCTGAAGGGCCCGCACATGCGACACCTGCTCCTCGCCCTGACGGTGACCTCCCTCGCCCTGCCCTCCGCCGCGCAGCCGCCGAAGGCGGAGGCGGTGGAGTCGAAGGGCGGGGTCGTGGTGTGCGTGTCGCCGCCGGCGGCCGACGTCGGGCTCGCGGTCCTGAAGAAGGGCGGCAACGCGGTCGACGCCGCGGTCGCGGTCGCGTTCGCGATGGCGGTGACGTGGCCCGAGGCCGGGAACATCGGCGGCGGCGGGTTCATGATGGTCGCCCCGCCCGGCAAGGACGTTCGCTGCATCGAATACCGCGAGACCGCGCCCGGGGCCGCGAAGGTCGACCTGTTCGCGGACGGCACCGTCACGCCGCTCGACCACAAGGCCGCCGGCGTTCCGGGCACGGTCCGCGGCCTCGCGCTCGCGCACCAGAAGTACGGCAAGCTCCCGTGGGCCGACCTCGTGCTGCCGGCCGCGAAGCTCGCCGAGGACGGCTTCGCCGTGAACGCGGTCCTCGCCCGCGGGCTCAACAACGTGCTCGCCGACGCGAAGACGACGAACGCCGAGTTCCGCCGCGTGTACGGGAAGCCGAACAAGGAGGAGTGGACCGCGGGCGAGAAGCTGGCGCTCCCGGACCTCGCGAAGACGCTCCGCGCGATCGCCGAGAAGGGGCCGGACGCCTTCTACACCGGCGACCCGGCCGACCTGCTGGTGAAAGAGATGAAGGCCAACGGCGGGCTCATCACGAAGGCCGACCTCGCGACGTACAAGGCCCACGACCGCGAGCCGGTCCGCACCACCTACCGCGGGTTCGACGTGTACGGCCCGCCGCCCCCGAGCGCCGGCGGCCTGTGCCTGGCGCAGATGTTCGGCGTCCTGGAGACCTACGACCTCAAGAAGCTCGGCCGCTGGAGCCCCGAGGCGAACCACGTCATCATCGAGGCGATGAAGTTCACCTACGCCGACCGCGCCCGCTCCCTCGGCGACCCGGACTTCGTGAAGATCCCGCCGACGTTCCGCGACCGCGACTACGCGAAGAAGGTCGCCGGCCTGATCGACCCGAAGCGCGCCACGCCGAGCCTCACGGTCGCCCCCGACATGGTCATCGACAAGGAGTCGGACTCGACCACGCACTTCTCGGTGATCGACAAGGACGGGATGGCGGTGAGCAACACCTACACGCTGGAGAACAGCTACGGGAACCGCGTCGTCGTCCCGGGTGCGGGCTACATCCTCAACAACGAGATGACCGACTTCAACCCGCGGCCGGGCTGGACGACCTCGACCGGCCAGATCGGCACGAAGCCGAACCGGATCGAGCCCGGCAAGCGGATGCTGAGTTCGCAGACGCCGGTCGTCGTGTTGAAGGACGGCAAGGCGGTGCTGGTGACCGGCAGCCCCGGCGGGCGGACGATCACGAACACGGTCCTGTGCGTGCTGGTCAACGTGATCGACTTCGACATGCCACTTCAGGACGCCGTCGCCGCCCCGCGGACGCACCACCAGTGGCTCCCGGACGTGGTCCGGTTCGAGGGCGCGAAGCAGCACCCCGAACTGGTCGCGGCGCTCAAGAAAATGGGTCACACCGTGGTCGAGGCGCGCCAGGGCGACGCCCACTCCATCGCGATCGACCCGAAGACCGGCGTGCGAACCGGGGTCGCCGACAAGCGCCTCGACGGCAAGGCCGTGGGGGAGTGATACCGAACCGCCTGGGTTGAGTTCTGTCTGGTGGGGCAGGCATTCTTGCCTGCCTCCAGACGCCTCACGAGGCAGACAAGAATGTCTGCCCCACCAGAGCGCAGATCTACCTCAACCGATAACTCCTATCTACGTATAAATCTGTTCACATTCCGCAGGAATTGTAGCCAAATTCGTCTCGGAGAGTATTTGTCCGGTCTTTCCGGTGCTCATGTATCGCATGAATTCATTGCAAATAACAACCTAACAACGGTTTAGTTTGCTCAAAAGATATTTCTTCCGTACATATGAAATGGTTCCGGAGGTGGGGTACCCGGATCGTCCGGAACCAATCACGCTTACACGAATGAGCACATCGGCTCACAGAACCTCGCGGCCCAGCCCCTGCTGACGGGCGAGATCGACGACCCGTGCGGCGAGCGCGATGTCCTCGACGCCGAGCCCGAGCGACTTGAAGACGGTCACGTCGTCGGGTGAGGTGCGGCCCGGGGAGCGGCCGATGAGCACCGCCGCGACCTCGCGGACGTCGGACCAGCGGAGGACGCCCTCGTTGAGGGCCGCGACGAAGTCGCCGGCTTCGATCTTCGCTTGCTCCTTGCTGTCCACCGTCACAACGGCGGCCTTCCGGAACACCTCTGCGTCGGCCTCGGCCTTGGTCAAGAAGTTCGAGCCGATCAGGTTGAGGTGCTGGCCCGGCTCGACCCACTCGCCGCGCAGGACCGGGTCGCGGGACGCCGTGGCGGTGATGACGACGTCCATCCCGCGGACCGCGCCATCGGCGGCCTCGACCGGCACGACCTCGACCCCGGTTTCGCGGGCCAGTGTGGCGGCGAACTCGGCCCGCCGCGCCGGGTCGCGCCCGTAGACCGCGACGCGCGCCGCGGGGATCGCCTTGCAGACGGCGAGCACCTGCGTGCGGGCCTGTTTCCCGGTGCCGAGGCACCCGACGGTCGAGGCCCCCGGGCGCGCGAGCTTCTTCGTGGCGACGCCGGAGGCCGCGCCGGTGCGGAACTGGCCGATCAGGTCGCCCTCGACGATGGCGGTCATCGCGCCGGTCCTCCCGTCGTAGAGCGTGACGTGGAACTTGGCCCCGGCCTTGGTCGTGGTGTACGCCTTGAACCCGAGCACGCCGAGCGTCTTCGCCGCGGCCGGGAGGACGTGGAGCATCGCGAGGTCGGTCTGGCACCGCTGCCGGGGGACGTTCACCGCCTCGTCGAGCGCGAGCTTGCGGAACGCCGCCCCGACCGCGTCGAGGGCCAGGTCCATCGTGAGGACGGTCGCGACCTCGGCCTCGGTCAGAAACAGAACGGGCATTGCGACCCCCGGGTGGCGGAACGGCGGCACTACTTCTTCATCGTGTACGCACCGCGGTCGCGGGTCAACCGGGCGGTGTCGGCGGCCGACAGGACGAACACCACGGTGCGGCCCGGCCCGGCGACGCGGGCGTACCGCTGCTTGCCGTCGGTGCCGCCGACCGCGCCCCCGATTTCGAGGGTGGCCCTCGCGGCGCCCCGCGGCACCACGGTGACCGTGACCTCGGGCTTCTCCAACCCGTACAGCGTCGGGTCGGCGTCCTTGTCGGCGGCGTACCGCTCGGCCCGCAGCGCGCCGAGGGTGCCGACCAGTTCGTTCACGACCCGGAAGTCGATCGCCTCGCCCGGCTTCGCGGGGTCGCTCCAGAGCGGACCGGCCTTCTCGAACGCGAACCGGGAGTCGCCGAGTGCGACCTCGACGCGCTCGGCCTGTGCGGCGTCCACGGCCCACACCCGGCGCTGCCGGTACTCCGCGAGCAGGCGCGCTCCCATCGCGGGGGACACGACGCCGATCAGATCCTTCCCCTCCACCGCGACGGGCACGCGGCCGTCGGCCTGCGGCTTCCCGACTTGAAGCGCCAGGACGGGTCTGTCGCCGAACGATACCGTCCAGCTCGCCTCGGGCTTGTCGAGGCCGAACTGCTTCACGTCCTTGGCCCGGTCGCCGACCCACGCCTCGGCGCGGAGCCCGCCCAGGTCGGTGACCAGGTCCGCCAAGGCGGCCGCCTCGGCATCGGCGGCGACCGGCTCGACGACCTTCCACACCGCCCCGGTCTTGGCGAACGTGACCTTCCGGTCGCCGCGCTCGAGGACCACCCGGTCGGCGTCCACGAAGTTCGCCAGCGTGCGGTCGCGGAACGCCCGCGCCGGCGCGAGCAGCTTGTTCGCGAGCGCCGCGGGGAGCACGCCGACGAGGGCCTCCGGGGCCGGCGACTCGACCGCGGCGTACCGCTCCCCGTCGGGCTTCGAGGCGTCCACCGGGTTCCCGATCCGGAGCACCTTCTGTTCGGCCTTGTCGCCGACGGTCAGCGCGAGAACCGCGGCGGCCGGTTCCAGCCCGAACTGTTTGAACACCTCGTCCTTCTTGCCGAAGGCCGCGACGCGCTCGGCCCGGAGCCGCCCGAGCGCCTCGGCCAGTTCGTCGACGAACGGCGCGTCGGCCTTCTGCTTCGCGGGCTTCACGACGTCCCACCCCGCGGCGGCGCTCGGGGCGAGTTCGAGTTCCTCCTTGTCCCTGGTCCGCGTGACGGCCACGAGCGTCGTCGGGTCGAACTTCAGCAGGGTGCGGTCGGCGTAGTCGAACCGCTTGCGGGTGAGGGTCTCGGCGACCGCGGCCGGGACCACGGCGACGGCCGGCGTGTCGTCGATGCGTGCGAACCGCGCGCCGGACGGGTCCGGGTTGCCGAGGGCGATCGTGTGCGTCTCCGGCTTCTCGCCGGCGGTCGTCACGGTGACGCGGGTGTCGGGCGTCTCCAGGCCGAACTCGGCCCACTTGATCGCGTCGCCGTACGCCGCGAGGCGGGTCACGCGCGGCCGTGCGGCGGCCCCGGTCAACTCGGCCAGCCTCCCCGGGTCGATCCCGAACGTCGCGCCCTCGGCGGCCCACTTCCCGGCCGCGTCCCTGGTGAGCGTGACGGCCTCCTCGGGCTTGCCGGCCGCGACGCGGACGCTCGCGATCCGACCGGGGTCGAGCGCCAGGAGCAACTTGTTGGGGAGTTCGAGGGGCGGGGTCTGGGCCGCCGCAACGAACCCGGCGGGAACGACAAACACGGGGGCGTTCGGACCGTCGAGCCGCGCGTACCGGCCCGCGCCGTCCGGGGTCGTGCCCCCGACCTGCACCGTGTGCGTCACCGGCACCTCTTCGGCGGCCCCGGCCTTCTTCTCGGTGTACGACACCTTGACCGACACCAGCGGCTTGTCGAAGCCGAACTCGGCCGGGTTCGTCGCGGCGAGCGACTGGTACCTCTCGGCCGTGAGGGTTCCGAGCGTCGCGACGAGTTGTTGCGCGGCCTCCTGCGGAACCGGAGCGGTGAACGGCCCGGTGAGCTTCCACTCCGCCCCCGTGCGGGTGAGCGTGAAGCTGTTCGCGGCAGAGTCGCCCTGGCGCGTGATCTGAACCGACGCGATCTGGTCCGGCCCCGCCGCCCAGACCTTGAGGGGGAGGAGGCCGATCGCGCCGGTGGCGATCGGCCCTGTGGCGGCCGCGGGCAGCCCGAACACCGCACCGCCGTCGAGCCGCGCGAACACCTCGGGCTTGCCGGGCCGCGGCCCGCCGACTTCGAGCGTGTAGCTCCGGGCGGTGTCGAAACTCAGAGCGATGGTGTGGGTCGGCGTCGCCAGCCCGAACGCCGCGAGTTGCTCGGCCGTGGGGCTCTCGGCGAGGTACTCCGTCGCCCGCAACTCGGTGAGGGTCTGGGCGAGTTGCACCGCTTTCCCCGGGTCCGCCTCGGACGCGACGGGCGCGACGAGCTTCCACCCAAGCGCGTCGCGCTTCAGCGTGAAGCCGTTTGTGACCGCCACCGCGAGGAGCGAGGCACCGGTCGTGTCGAACAACTTGCGGTCGCGGAACGCAACGGTCGGCCGCTCCAGCAGCCCCGCCACCGTCTCGGGGAACAGGAGCGCCCCGATCCAGGAACTCGGGTCGTCCGGGCCGAGTTTGTTGTCGATGAGGGTGACGGCCGGCCGCCCGGCGAGCGACACCGGGAGCAACCGCCGCGCGTCGGGCGCGCCGAACCGCAACTCGTACTGCCGCTCCGGCGCGTCGGGCTCGCCGTCCGCCCGTGCCTCGCGGGCCGTCACCGTGGCCGCGTACCGGCCCTCGGGAACGGCGCCGTGGGTGCGCCGGTCGGGGCCGTCGGCCCGGAGCCGCGACAACTGTTCGATCAGCTCGTTCACCGCGGTCGAATCGGCCGGCAGGTCGTTCGGCCGCGCCGCAATGAGCCAGTGGTCGGAGCGGTCCTCGGGCCTGGCCGCCTTGGGGTCGGCCTTCTTCCGGGTCAGCGTGAGCGGCGGTTGCCCCGGCCGCGTGACGACCACCCGCTGCACCTCGGCCGAATCGAAGCGAGCGACGCGGGGATCGGCCATGCCGGCCGGTGCGGCGAAGACGTCGCCCAGCTTGTCGGCCGCGACGGTGAACACTTGCGGGTTGCCATCGACGCGGGCGTACCGGTGCTCCGTCTTCACCTTCTGCGTGACCTGCCGCGGCGGCGCGCCGGGCGGTCCGCCGGGGACGGTCACGGTCTCGTCGCGCTCGACCGTCTTCGCGACCGCCCCGAACCGGACGGTCACGGGCTCGCCGCCGCGGGGCTTCACGGTCACCGACCGCGGGGCGGTTCCGAAGCCGAGCTTCGCCTCGTCCGGGGCCGGGTGAACGAACTCCTCGACCCACAGGTCGGCGACGGCGGCGAGCACGGCCCGCAGGCGCTCCGGCTCGACGTTGTCCGCGGCGGGCGAGACGAGGCGCCAGACGTCCGCGAGGCGGTCGGGCCGGAGCGCGGCCTCGCCGCCCTTCACCGACACGCCGGGCTCGGGCAACGCCCCCGAACGCGCGAGCGTGAAGGTGCCGAGCGCCGAGAAGTCGAAGCCGAGGACGCCCGGCACCGTCTGCGTAACGGTCACGCTCTCGGTCGCTTCGCCGGGGAGCGTCACCGTGATCGGCGCGTCCGCCGAGGGCGGAGCGAGCGGGTTCGCTGGCGGCGTCGAGGTAACGAGCTTGACGCGCTCGGTGCTCGGGAACAACTGCCGGCGGCGGTACGCATCGGCCGAGCGCCGCACAACGGGCACCACGTCCGGCCCGAGTTTCACGACCTCCAGGTGCTCCTTGCCGTTCTCGTCGGTAGTGGCAACGCGCAAGTACCCCGGTCGGGTGAACGCGGTCTCGCCGGCCGTGGCCGGCGGCTCGCCGAACACGAGGTTCAGCGTACCCGTCCCGGCCGCGCCCGGCTTCTGAAACTCGACCGTCACGGCGACCGGCTTCTGGTCCGGCGCCAGTCCGTACGGCTTCAGGTCCGGATTCTCGCCGAGCGGCTCGGGGTGGAACCGCGCCCGGAGCGTCCCGAGCGTCCGGACCAACTCCTCGACCTCCGGGACACGCGGCGGCCAGTTCCCGGGCATCGTCCACGCCGCGCGGGCGCCGGCCCGCCGCACCTCCAGGGGATCGCCCGACGCGAACGCGACGCGGACCGAGGTGATGTCGTCCGGGGCGAGGGCGTCGAGCGCACGCGCGGCGGGCGACGCCCGGCCGGGGCGCGCCGACTCGGTGCCGAGCCGCGGGAGCCAAGCGTCGCCCTTGAAGAACCAGGCCCCGGCGGCGCCCGCGAGGATCAGGAGCGCGACGGTCGATTTCCAGTTCATGGCAGGTCACCCAGTGCGGTCCCGAAAGTAACCCGTCAGCGCATCCGCCGGAGCATGGTGGCCATCAGGCCGAGGTACGCGGCGACCAGCGGGAGGCCGATCGCTGTGCCATACCGCCACAGGTGGAACTCGCGGTCCGTCATCGCGACGCGCGGGAACTCCCACGGCGGCTGATCGGCGCGCGGCAGCCGGTCCGTGCGGCCCGTGAGCCAGTTGACGGAGTGGACGAGGAGCTTCTCCTGCGCCGGCTCCAGCTTCGCCCCGGTGAAGAGGTGCCCGCTGCCGAACACGACCAGCCGCTGCGTCGGCCGCTCGAGCTTCGTCGCCGCGGCCGTGAGCCCGGCGGCGAGCACCCCGTCGAGCGGCAGGAGCACCCCGGCCGCGGCGCTCCCGGTGTCGTACCTGTCGTCGAACCACGCGGCCGGCACGCGGCTCTCGATGGCGACGCCGACCGGGAACGGCCCCTTCCGCTCGGCCTGGCGGGTGCCCCACTTCGGGTCGGTGTCGAGCGTCGGCTCATACCGCGGCGTGTACGTCGGGCGGCCCCGGGCGTCGCCGCGGATGAACGGCCGCTCCTCGTTCCACGCGTCGGGCGCGGTGAACACGAACTCGGCCGCGTACGGGAGCCGGTCCTGCCAGCCCGGGGCAAGGTACACGGGCCGCGGCGCGCCGAGGCGGTGTTCGAGCCTCTGGTCGACCGCGCGGCCCGTGAGCCGCAGCGCCGCCCCGACGGGGTTGGGCCTGGCGGTCTGCGCGTCCGGCCCCGCCTCGACCACGACGAGCGGCGGGATGTCGGCCGGGCCGCCGCCGAGTTGCCGGCCCGCCTTGATCGCCGCGAACCCCTTGGTCTCGGCGTCGAACAGGACCGTGTCGCGGCCCAACTCGATGCCGCGCTCGGCGACGAGCCGTTCGAGGTCGTCGGTGCCGTCGGGGGCCGGGCCGTTCGCCACCGAGAGCGAGCCGAGACAGGCGAGGACCGGCTTCCCGGCCTTCATGAAGTCCTTGATGACCGCGAGTTGGTCCATCCCGAGCGTGTGGAGCGCCGGCGGGAGCCGCCGCTCGATCACGGCGTTCACGACCGTGTGCCGCGGGATGACGAGCAGGTCAACGTCCGCGAGTAGGGCCGAGAACTTCGCCTTCACGTCGGCGATGCGGCGGTCCTGAACGGTGCGCTCGTCCTGGTGCGCCGCCCGGACCTGCTCCTCGGCCTCGGCCCGCGCCTTGTCGGCGTCCCTGGCGTCTCGCTCGGCCCGTGCGGCCTGCCGGGTGATGCCCCCGAGCAGCACGGGGCGCAGCTCGTGTTCGTTCGCCTCGCTGATCGGCCGGCCCTCCTCGCCGAGCCAGGCGCGGTAGGCCTGCACCACCTCGGTCCACCCGCGGATCTGGGCGGCGCGACTCAGGTTGACGTAGAAGTCGCCGCGCTCGCGGAACGGTTCGCTCTGAACGTCGTCGAACGCCTTCCGGAGCGACGCGACGATCTTCACGTCGTTCTGGGCGGCGCGGTACTGGTCGCGGGCCGAGTCGAGTTCGGCCTCCAGCCGCTCCAGCTTGCTCTCCTGGATCGTGTACGCCGCGGGGTCGGGCTCTTGGCCGCTCTCCCAGTTCTTCTTGAGGATGATGTCGGTGACCTCGAAGCCGCTGTCGGTGAGCGACTTCTTAAGGCCGGCGAGGGAGTACTCGGACCGCCCCGCGGTGTCGGCCGTCGTCAGCCACTCGTGGACGACGCACACGGCGACCTTCGGCCGCCGCTCCTGGACCGCGAGGACGCGGCGGGCGAAGTTGTCGACCCCTTGCGGGAGCAGCACGAGGTTCCCGCGGCCGCCGTTCGCGGCGTCGCTGGCGGTCTTGTCGAGCTGCAGGAACTCGTTGAACGCGAGCCGCTGCACCCGCTTGTTGGCGTGGAACAGGATGCTGTTCTCGGGCGCGGAGTCGATCGCGGCCTTCAACTCGGGTGCGGCCGCGGTCAACTCGGCCACCCGGGTGCGGTAGCCGAACGCCTCGGTGTCGAGCACCTCGACGTTGAACCGCGGGCCGAACTCGCGGAACAGGTCCACGAGGTCCTTCACCTTCTCGGCCACCTTCTCCTCGGCCCCGCGGGTGAACGAGTCACGGTCGTCCGAGAGGCTGCCGAAGATGCGGTGCTTCTGGAGCACCACGATGGTCGTCGGCGACTCGGGCCGCAGGCCCCGCAGGCTCGCGGCCAGGTCGGGCGGGAGGGTGAACTGGCGGGACCGGGTGAAGTCGAACCGCGCGTGGTGGGTGAACGAGTACGCATTCACGAAGCCGAGCAGCGCCAGGGCCGCGAGCGCGCCGACCGTCGCGGAGGTGCTGGCGGCCGAGCGCCGGCCCGCGACCGACGCGAGCCCCGCGAGGCCTTCGACGGCGAGCGCCGCGGCGACCGCGATCAGGCCGACCGCGAAGGTCCACGCGGCCGCCCTCGCGAACGCCCCGTGGTGCCCGCCGGCCGCGGCCCGCAACTGGTCGGCGGACCACTGTGCCGGGCTGGGGAACGCCGACGCGAAGAGCGCGGCACCCGTCACGACGGCGAGCACCCCCGTTGCGCCCGCGACGCGGAGGAGGAACCGGAACCGGATGCCCAGGGTGAGTTGGTGTCGCGTGTCTGCCATGGTCGTGAAGCGGTGAGTGATGGTTCGGGTCGGCCGGCCGCGGGCGGTCACCGGAGCCGCCGGGCCTCCAGGCTCCGGACGGTGAGGAACAGGCAGAACAGCGTCACGGTCGCGTAGAGGACCAGCGGCCGGGTGTCGAGTTGCCCGCGGGTGAACGTCCGGCGGAAGTGCTCGGGCACGCTCACGAAGTACATCGCCTCGTACCCCGCGCTCCCCGGCTCCAGCACCCACCGCAACAGGCCCGGGAGGACGAAGACGAGCCCGAGGAGCAGCGACACCATCCACGCTTCGAGCTGGCTCTTCACCAGACTCGACACGAACAGGCCCAGGGCCAGGAACATCGCGCCGGCGAGCGCGATGCCGAGGTACGAGGTCCAGACCGGGTTCGGGTCGATGCCGGCCGTCAGCGTCAGGACGTGGTTCGCGTCGCGCGTGTAGTGCATGTACCCGCCGACCCCCGCGGCCGCCAACCCCGCGAGCCCCACGCCGTAGACCAGCCAGCCGGGGCCGTCGCGGAGAAAGGCGATCGTCCCGGCGACGAGCATCGGCAGCCCGACGCACATGGCGACGGACCAGACGGTGAACGCGGGCCGCCACTCGGCGCGCAGGTCGGCCAGAACGGGCAGGTAGAGGAGTGTTGGCAGCCACAGCACCAGGTAGAACCCGAAGCACGCGACGAACTTCGCGGCGACCACCTGCCAGTCCCGGATCGGGGCCGTCAGGAGCAGCTCGATGCTCCCGGTGCCGCGCTCCTCCGCGAGGAGGCGCATCGTGAGCATCCCGGTGACGGCCGGGAACAGGCCCCAGAACAGCACCCCGGCGACCAGCGCGACCACGGGCGACTCGGCCCCGCCGAACATCACCTGCATCGGGTACTCGACGCCGACCGGCCCCTCGTGCGTCAGGAGGCTCAGGTTCAAGTTGAACAGGAGCCCGGTGAGCACGAGGAACCCGAACATCGCCGCGTACCCGGCCGGGCCGGTGAAGTAGGCGGCGAACTCGCGGCGGAACAGGCTCGTGGTTGCGTGCATGTCGGGTTTTCAGCGAACGGGTGTCGGGGACCGGGGGCGGGGGCGGGGCTAGATCCCCTCCCGGCCCGTGAGCTTCACGAAGATGTCTTCGAGCGACTGGTTCCGGTTCCGCTGGCGGACCGCGGCGAGCGACCCGTCCTCGACCACCCGCCCCTGGTAGATCACGATCACCGAGTCGCAGGTCGCCTCGACCTCCGAGAGGATGTGCGTGGAGAGCAGCATCGTGTGCCGGTCCCCGAGTTCGCGGATCAGCTTGCGGGTCTCGCGGATCTGCGTGGGGTCGAGCCCGGCGGTCGGCTCGTCGAGGATCAGCACGGGCGGGTCGGCGAGCAGCGCGTCGGCGAGGCCGACCCGCTGACGGTAGCCCTTCGAGAGCGTGCCGACGATCTGCCGCCGCACGTCCGTGAGCCAGCACCGCTCCAGGACGTACCCGACCCGGGTCTTGCGTTCGCTCCGGCCCAGCCCCTTGAGCCCGCCGCGGAACCACAGGTACTCGTCCACCCGCATGTCGGCGTAGATGGGGCAGTTCTCGGGCATGTACCCGATCCGCCGGCGGGCCGCGATCGGGTCCCAGAACACGTCCTTGCCGTCGATCGTGGCCCGGCCGGACGTGGCGGTGAGGAACCCGGCGAGGATCCGCATCGTGGTCGACTTGCCGGCCCCGTTCGGCCCGAGGAACCCGACGACCTGGCCCTTGTCGACGTGGAACGAGACGTCGCGGACGGCCGGGTACTCGCCGTAGAACTTGGTCAGGTCTTTGACGACGATCATGGGAACTCCGGCTCCGCACGGCCGAACCGCCTCGGCGTGGATGGGACCGCTCGCCCTGGCGTGCGGGTCGTCACCCCCATCGTTTAAGCAGGCGGTCGGGGGGCGGCAAGTGCCCCGGGGACCACCAGAAGGTTGAAACTGCCGCGGCCGGATTGGGGTAATCTTGGCGAACCCGGAGGGCGACCGATGCGTGCGGCGGTGGTGACGATCTCGTGCCTGACCGCGTTCGCGGGTGCGTGGTCCGCGGAAACCGCCCCGCCCCCGCGCCCCGCGGGCGGGTTCACGTGCGAGACCCTCGACGGGGGCAGGTTCGCCTGGCCCGCCGCGGCACCCGGCGCGGCGGCGTGCGTACTCTTCATCGGCCGCGACTGCCCGATCGCGAACGCCTACGCCCCCGAGGTCGCACGCATCGCCAAGGAGTACGGTCGGAAGGGCGTGGCGTTCGCCGTCGCGTACCCGCTCGCCGACCTTTCCGCCAAGGAGGCGCGGGCGCACGCCGGGGAGTACGGCTTCGAGTGCCCGGCCGTCCTCGACTCCGACCTGGCGCTCGCGAGGCGGCTCGGGGCCGCGGTGACCCCCGAGGCCGTTGTGCTGTCCGCCCGCGGCGAGGTTCTGTACCGCGGCCGCATCGACGACCGCTACCCGAGGGCCGGCGGCAAGCGCCGCGAGGTTCCGACCAGCCACGACCTCCGCGCCGCGCTCGACGCCGCAGTGGCGGGGAAAGCAGTCCCCCGGCCCTGGCCCGCCGCGGTCGGGTGCCACATCCCGTTCGACAAATAGTCCCTGACCCCGAGGCACCCGTGACCCCACTACTCGTGGCGCTGCTGAGCGCTCACGCCGCCGACGCGCCGACCTTTTCCCGGCACGTCGCCCCGATCCTGTACAAGAACTGCGTCACCTGCCACCGGCCGGGCGCGATCGGCCCGTTCCCCCTCACGACCTACGCCGAGGCGAAGAAGCGGGCCGAGCTCATTGCCGACGTCACGGGCGACCGCACCATGCCGCCCTGGAAGCCCGAGGCCGGGCACGGCGAGTTCCTCGACAGCCGCACGCTGACCGCGGCGCAGATCGCGACGCTGAAGGCGTGGGCCGCGGCCGGCGCGCCGGAGGGCGACCCGAAGGAGGCGCCGAAACTGCCCGCGTTCAAGGACGGCTGGCAGCTCGGCAAGCCCGACATCGTCCTGAAGATGCCCAAGGCGTTCACGGTCCCGGCCGAGGGCCGGGACGTGTACATGCACTTCGTCTTCCCGCTCGACATCAAGACCGAGATCTACGTGAAGGGCGTCGAGGTGCGGCCGGGGAACCTGAAGGTGGCGCACCACGCCGTCGGCCTGCTCGACGGGAGCGGCGCGGCCCGCAAGAAGGTCGACCCCGCCACCGGCGGCTACGCCGGCTTCGGCGGCCCGGGGTTCGTCCCGGGCGGGTTCACGCCGGGGTTCGTCCCGGGGGTCACGCCGCGGTTCTTCGAGCCCGGCAGCGCGATCACCATCAAGAAGGGGGCGGACCTGGTCCTCCAGATGCACTACCACCCGACCGGCAAGCCCGAGGACGACCTCACCGAGGTGGGGCTGTACCTCACCAAGGAGAAGCCGACCAAGCACATGTTCGGCGTGCTCCTCGGGGCGCTCGACATCGACATCAAGCCCGGCGACCCCAACTACGTCTGCTCCGACACGTTCGTGCTGCCGGTGCCGCTGAAGGTGTCGAGCGTGTGGGCGCACATGCACCTAATCGGCAAGGAGGTGCGGCTCACGGCCGAGTTGCCCAACGGAAAGGACGTGAAGCTGCTCAGGATCGCCGACTGGGACTTCAACTGGCAGGACACCTACCTGTACAAGCAGCCGATGGTCCTGCCGAAGGGGACCAAGCTCAAGGCCGTGTGGAAGTTCGACAACTCCGCGGCGAACCCGCGGAACCCGAACGACCCGCCGAAGCGGGTGCTCAACGGGGAGAGCAGCACCGACGAAATGGGCGGGCTGTGGCTCGGCGGCGAGGTCGCGAACGAGCTCGACATGGTGGCGCTGCTCCTCGCGAACGTGGGCCACTACTTCGAGGTCGAGTCCAAGAAGAAGGCGCGGTGACCGGCCGGTCACGCGAGTTGGAGCGTGCCGCGGGTGACGCCGAGCTGGTTCAGCGCCCGCAGTTCGCGCCACGTGGCGCGGCCGTCGTCCGCCCCGGCGACCACCCTCGCGTACCGGGTCAGCAGCGGGCCGACCTGCTCGGGGGTCTCCCGGAGCAGGTCGACCCGGAACCGCGCCAGGCCCAACTCCCGCATCCGCCCGACGTACTCGGCCCCGCTCTGCGGGACGCTGTTGAATACCGTGTTCCGGCACCCGGTGTCGGGGAGCACGGGGAAGTTCGCCCCGACGCGGTCCCGCAACTCGACCTTGTGAACCTCGCACGGCCGGCCGCAGTCGCGGTGGTCCTTTCCGGTGCTCAGGAACGCCGCGAACACGCAGTGCTCCATGTGAAACATCGGCATGAACTGGTGGACAACGGGTTCGAACCAGTCGGGCGACGCGCGCCGCACCATCGAGGCGAGTTGGTCCCAGTTCAAATCGTAGCTCGGCACCAGCCGCTCCAGGCCGGCGCGCATCAGAACCCCCGCGGTGAGTTCGTTCGCGACGTTCAGGCTGAAGTCGCCGACGAGCCGGGCACCGGGGAGTTCCTGCTTGAAGTACGCGATCGACGCCAGATTGCGGACCAGCACGATGTCCGGCTCGGCGCGTGCCACCAGCGCCTGGAACCCGTCCTCGCCGGGCTTCAGGACGCGCAGCGGGGCGAGCCCGACCGGGACGCCCGCGGCTCGGGCGCGTGGGACGGCATCTTTGTAACGACGCAAGTCCTCGAAGTCGCAGTACACGGCGGCCGGGCGCGGGAGCCCGTCGGGCGGCACCCACGCGAGCGCCGCGGCGAGTTGGTCCAGCGACCGCACCAGAACCGTGAGCGCCGGTTGTGGCGACGAGCGAGGCGGGTTGCGTTCGGTCACCTCGGCACGGAGCCGCTCCAGCACCCGCGGGTCGGGCGTCGCGTGCCGCTGCGCCGCAGTACGTTGCGCGACCAACTCAACCGCGGCCTGTCGGCGGAGGTCGTTCAGCACGCTCCGGGGAACGAGGACGCCATCGGGGAGCGTCGCGGTGAGGTCGCGAAGCTCGAACGGCGTGTCACCGAGGCGGGCCAGTTGCACGCGAAGGTCGTCCGCGGTCGTCGGGCGCTTCGTGGCCGCTTCGAGCGGGCCGGGCCAGGCCGCGGTCGCGTCACGCCCATCGGGATCGGTGAAAGCCAGCGACAGCGGACCCCCGACGGTGCCGGTCACCTGGGCCGCGACCGGAACGCGGCGGGCGGTGCGGTCCTGGGAATAGCTCTGTTCGAGCCGCTTGCGCAGCGCCGGGTCGTCGGTGCGGTACACCTCGCAGCCCACCGGGACCGCCGCGGGGTCGAGGCCGCCGGTCTCGAAAGTTAGCTCCACAAGGTCCGACGCAGCACCGGAACCGCCCACGGGCTGGACGCCCCAGACCCGGCCGCCGGGTTCCTGGGTTTCGGGCCTGCCGATATCGAACAGCACACCGTCGCCGGGCTTGAGGAGTTCGAGCGCGGGCTCGGCGAGGCGGACCCGCACGCCGCGGCGCGTGACCTCCGCGACCACACCGACCCGCACCCCGCGGCTCTTCGGGAACCGCCCGCGGACGAGGCGCTGGTGGTTGTTCCCCTCCAGGAACCCCGGCGTGAAGCCGCGGCTGAAGGTCTGCGCGAGGTCGAGTTCCTCGCTCCGCGGGAGGCGGAAGTCGGCCTGGTCCAGTGCCGCGTCGATAGCCTTGCGGTACGTCTGCGTCGCGGCCGCGACGTACGGCCCGCCCTTGAGCCGGCCCTCGATCTTGAAGGAGACGACCCCCGCGTCCACGAGCGGCCTGATGTGATCGAAGGCCGCGAGGTCTTGCGGGCTGAGCAGGTACGCCCGGTCGCCGAGGTCGCGTGGCGCGCCGTCGACGATCATCTCGTAGGGGAGCCGGCAGGCCTGGGCGCACTGGCCGCGGTTGGCGCTGCGGCCGCCGAGCGCCTCGCTCGTCAGGCACTGGCCGCTGTACGCCACGCACAGCGCGCCGTGGACGAACACCTCGACCGGCATGTCGGTCCCCGCGGTCACCTTCTGGATGTCGCTCAGGGAGAGTTCGCGGGCCAGCACGACGCGCTCGACGCCGATGTCTCGCACAAAGGCGATGCCCCGCGGCTCGGTGAGCGTCATTTGTGTGGAACCGTGGACCGGGAGCGTCGGCGCGATCGCCCTGATGAGCGTGACGAGGCCGAGGTCCTGCACGATGACCGCGTCCACGCCGGCTTCGGCGATGGCCGTGACGAACGCGGCCACGGCTGCGAGTTCGTCGGAAAAGATGAGCGTGTTGAGGGTCACGAACCCGCGGACGTTGCGGGCGTGCAGGAACTCCACCACTTGCGGGAGTTCTTCGAGCGTGAAGTTCGCGGCCCGCGCCCGCGCGTTGAAGTTCGAGAGGCCGAAGTAAACGGCGTCGGCCCCGTTGGCGACCGCGGCGCGGAGCGCCTCCCAGTCCCCGGCGGGGGCCAACAGTTCCGGCGCGTGGCGTGGGGTGCTCATCTTCGAATTGTAGCAGGCCGGGAAACGGAGCGGGGGACCGAAGTCCCCCGCACGCTCGCCGCTCTGGGCCTACTCGCGCCGCCGGAGCGGGCTGGGCAGTCCGAAGAACTCGCGGACCCGCTGCACCTCGGGGATCGTCATCACGCCCATCACGTCGGCGTAGTCGTCGGTCCACGCGGGCACCTGCGCCATCGTCTCCAGCCGCCGGAAGGCGTGCCCCTGCTCCGCGAGCATGATCTCTTGGAACGTGACGTGCGGGCTGTACTTCTCCATCAGCGCGAGGTACGCCGCGAGCCGCTCCTTCCAGAACGGGTCGGTCGTCTTCGCGAGCTTCTCCTTCGTCCACTCGACCCACGCCGGCTTCACCTTGTCGGCCGGCAGCTCGTTCATCTCGGTGTACTTCGTCTTCTTGCTCGCCCCGACCTCGCTGAGTTCGTCGAACTCGGTGACCAGCGCCCGAGCGAGTTGAGTCTCCAATGCGGTCTGGAACAGGAGCCGGTCGTTCTGGCCGAGCGGCTGCGGCGGCCCGAACACCATGTCGCCGATCGGCGAGTATAGTTGCCCCAGGTGCTCGGGCTTCCGGGCCAGCACGACCCAGCTCGACGCGGTCTTGCCGCGGCGGCCCTCGGCGTTGTCGTTCCACACCCGGGCGGTCAGCCCCAGCTCGGCCGCGATCCGCGCCACCACCGGCTCCAGGTTGAGCCACCGGTTGGAGATGTGCAGCGCGAACATGCCGTCGTCGGTGAGCCGGTCGACGTACAGCTTCACCGCCTCGACCGTCAGCAGGTGGACGGGGATCGAGTCGGAGCTGAACGCGTCGACGAGCAGGAGCGCGTACTTCTGATCGGCCGCTTCCTTCAGCTTCAGGCGGGCGTCGCCCATCAGGAAGTCCACCTTTGCACCGCGGTCCTTCGCCTGCTTGACGTAGGTGAAGTACTTGTCGGTGTCCGCCACGAGCTTCTTCACCTCGGGGTCGATCTCGTAGTACGTGAGGTTCTGCCCCGGGCGGGCGTAGCACGACACGCTCCCGGTGCCGAGGCCGATCATCGCGAACGGGGCCTTCGCGTCCGCCCCGCCCTTCCGCCGCCACAGTTCGGCGAACATCGCGCCGACCGGGCCGGTCTGGTGGTAGTACGTCAGCGGCTCCTCGCGGATGTCGTAGGCCTGGATCGTCGCCGCGGTGGCGACCGCCGGCCACGGGGTGATGTCCGGCCAGATCATCTGGAAGTCGTCGAGGACGTGCCGCGAGCGGAGCTTGCCGCTCAGTTTCACCGAGCCGTCGGGACTGGTCTCGTCCGGGAAGTAGGCGTACTGCGTGCCGTGGAGCGTCGTGCCGTGGTGAAGCTGGCGCATCTTCACCTGCATCGCGATCATCTCCTTCCCCTCGTTCTCCCCCGACTCGTGCTTGAAGACGTGGTCCTTGTTCCGCGGGTTGCGGAGGACCGAGCCGTAGTCCGTCTCGCTGATCTTGAGGATGCCGAAGAAGCTCCGCTCCGAGTGGACCAGCCCCTGCTCCGACTCGCGGATAGTGAGCGGGAGCAGGATCGCGCCGACGCACAGCGCGAACCGCAGCGGGCGGTCGACGAAGAAGAAGCACAGCATGACCGGGACGGCGTAGAGCAGGACGACGTTGACCGTCTGCGCCGCGAGCCCGATGCTCTTGGCCGCCCCGACGACCGAGTCCACGTACCACTCCTTCGACGCGATCCTCGTGACGAAGTGGAAGCCGACGCCCACCAGAACGGGGATGACGACGTCCAGGGCCAGCGCGACGCGCCGCTTCTTCTCGGTCTTGGGCGGGGCGTCCGGGTCCGACTCGGCCAGCAGCGGCGGCACCATCAGGCACGCGACGATGAGCGCGATCGGGTACTCCCACGGGTGCGGGAACACCAGCGGGGCCAGGAGCGAGTTGAAGATGCCGCCGAGGACGCCGCCGACCGACATGAGCAGGAAGAACATGGTCAGGTACTGCGGGGCCGGGCGGTCGCGGGCCAGCTCGTAGTGGCACATCAGTGCCGCGGCGAAGAACGTCAGCAGGTGCAGGATGATCTTCACGCCGAACCCCGGGTCCACGCCCGAGATCAGCACGAACACCAGCAGCAGGATCATCACCGGGGCGAGGTTGCCGATCACCATGCGGAACCAGTCCGGCACGCGGCCGAAGGCGATGATGAAGGTGATGAGGTACAGTGCGAGCGGCCCGACCCACAGCAGCGGCACGCTGGCGATGTCGGTCGTCATGTGGAACGTCACGCCGAGCATGAGCGTCGAGGGCACGAACGCGAGCAGCACCCACTTGAGCTTGCGGGCGAGCGTCGGCGGTTCGGCGGCAGCCACGGGGGTGGCGTCCTTCGCGGGGGCGTTGGCGGAAGCGGTCGCGCCGCCCTTGGCCGCGCCCGGGAGGGCCGCCCCGGCGATCGGGTTGGCGGCGGCGCGGCCGCAGTACGCGATCAGGCCGACGAGCAGCGCGAACCCCGCGGCGAATACCCACGCCTGCGCGTCGATCGTCATCCGCGGCTCGATCAAGAGCGGGTACCCGAGGAGCGAGATCAGGCTCCCGAAGTTACTCGCCGAGTAGAGGAAGTACGGGTCGCGGGCCGACGGGTGCCCGGTGTAGACGAACCACTTCTGGAGCAGCGTCGCGGTGGTCGAGATGACGAAGAACGGCACGCCGATGGCGACCGTCAGGATCGCCAGCACGCTCACGATCGGCGGGACGTTGTCCGACGGGGCGAGCGCCTCCATGATCGCGATCGGCGTGTGCCGCGCCGAGAACACCGCGGCGATCCCGAACACCGTCAGCGGCAGCGCCAGGACCGCGAGGTGGATCATCCACTGCCTGCGGGGGCTCTGGACGTCGCTGAGCTTGTGCGCGTACAGGTAGCCGAGGAGCAGGAGCGCCTGGAAGAACACCATGCAGGCGTTCCAGACGGCCGGGCTGCCGCCGAGGAGCGGCAGCACCATCTTGCCGACCATCGGCTGGATCATGAAGAGCAGCGACGCGCTGACGAATAGCGTGACGGCAAACAGGACTGGCACGGGGCGGCTCCACGGTGCGAAGCGGGCGCAAGGGTACAGCGAAGTGTACGCGGCCGCCCGGACGAAGACAGGGTGCGGTGGGTGAGAAATGGTCACCGGCGCGGGGCGGTCGGGGCCGCCCCGCGTGGGGCGGTCAGTCGCCGATGCCGGCCCCGAAGTCGTCATCGTCGAGCGCCGGCCGCGGGGCCGGCTTCGGGGGCGCAACGGGCTTCGGTTGCGGCTTCGGGGGCGGGGCCGGCACCTCGGCCGCCGGGGCGGCGGTTGCGGCCTTCGGAGCCCGTGCGGCCGGCTTCGACGGCGCGCTCACCTTCGCTACGGGAACCGGCTTCGGCGGGGCGGTCTCCTTCGCCACAGGTGCCGGCTTCGGGGCCGCCGCCTTGCGGGGGGCGCGCTCGGGCGGCTTCTTCGCCGCGGTGGGCGGGCTCGCGGGCTGGGGCTTCGGCACGGGCTTGGCCGGCGCGTAGCTCGGCACCTCGTCGTCGAAGTCGAGGTCGTCGAGGTCTTCGACCAGAGCGCGGCCGAGCGTCCGGCTCCCACGCGGGGGCGTGGGCGGCTCCGCGGGCGCGGCGGGTGCGGCCGGCCGCGGCGGGGCGGCGACTCGCGTGACCGGCGGAGCGGCGGCCGGCTTCTGGGGCGGCGCAACGGGCCGCTGCACCGGCGGGGCGGCCGGACGGGTCGGGGCCGGTTCCGGGCGGTCCTCGCGCTTCTCGGGCGGCTGGGTCCGCGCCGCGGGGGGAAGTGCCGCGCGCGGCTGGACGGGAGCGGCCGGGAGAGGCACCGGCCGGGGGTCGCCGCGGCGGCCGTCGTTCCCGTTGCGGACCACCGACACCACGGTCGGGCCGCCGGTCTGCAGTTCCAGGCCGAACCGCGTCACGACGTACATGCCGCTCGACTTGTGCTTGTCGATCTCCAGCAGCCCTTCCTTCTGGGCGTCCTCCAGCAGCTCGCTGAAGGTGCGGTAGCCGTAGTACTCCTCGTTGAACGACGGCTTCTTCCGCTTGATCGTGTCCTTGAGCATCGAGGAGTAGATGACCTCCTTGTTCTCGCGGCGGAGGGCCAGCAGCGAGTCTAGGAGCAGCGCGAACACCTTCCGCTTCTTCTCCGGGATCTGGTCGTTCACCGACACGGGGATGATCGGCGCGCGGTCGAGGTCCTCGTAGTAGATGAACTCGTCGCAGTTGTCGCGGAGCAGCGCCGACGTGGCGTCGGCGAGGCCGAGGCCGAGGACGTGCTTGCCGAGTTCCTTGAGCTTCGAGACGAGCGGCGAGAAGTCGCTGTCGCCGGACACGATCACGAACGTGTCGATGTGGTCCTTGCTGTACGCGAGGTCGATCGCGTCCACGACCAGTCGGATGTCGGCCGAGTTCTTGCCGGTGATCCCGCGGCGCGGGATCTCGATCAACTCGATGGCCGCCTCGTGCAGCGCGCCGGTGTACCCGCCGAACCGCGACCAGTCGGCGTACGCCTTTTTGCAGACGATCTTGCCCTTTTCCACGAGCCGCTCGAGAACCTTGCTGATCTCGAACCGGTCGCGGCGGCCGTTGAAGCCCAGCCCCATGTTCTCGAAATCGATGAACACGGCCAGCGACCGCTCGCCTTCCCCCACGCGGTGAGGTTTCATCCCGCCCCCGACAGTGTGTTGCGCGGGGGCCGCCGGCAGAGACCGGAGGCCCGCCTGGGTATTGTGCAAAACTCTGCCCCGGGTTGACAATACGTTCTCGTCGGGAACTCCCGACTCGGTGGGCGGCCGCCGTTCATCTGACAGAGCCGCTGCCACCCGTTCGGAGCGAACAACCGGGCCGTTCGGCCGCACGTGTTCCCGCCCACGCCGGGTCGCGACTCGCCTTCCGGCCGGGACCGCCTACAACGTCTGCCACCGACAACCTCTTCTGGGGCAATTCTGATGTCCGCGAACTTCTTCAGGCTTGATGGCAAGGTAGCAGTGGTCACGGGGGGCGGTCAAGGGATCGGCGAAGCGATCTGCCGCCGGCTCGCCGGCGCGGGTGCCAAAGTCGGCGTGTTCGACATGAATCCCGACAACGCCAACCGCGTCGCCAGGGACATCGGCGGCGTCCCGATGGTCGGCGACCTCACCAAGGAAGCCGACCTGGATCGGGTGTTCGCCGAGGTGACGCGGGCCGCCGGCCCCGTGGACGTCCTCGTGAACAACGCCGGCGTCGCCAGCCGCAAGGGCCGCGACGTGCCGATCTGGGAGAGCGTCCGCGAGGACTGGGAGTTCGTTCTGGGCATCAACGTGACCGGGCTCGTCCTGTGCTGCAAGGCGGTCCTGCCGTCGATGATCGAGCGGAAGTACGGGCGGATCGTGAACATCGCCAGCATCGCCGGCAAGGAGGGGAACCCGAAGATGGGCCCCTACTCCGCCAGCAAGGCCGCGGTGATCGCGCTGACCAAGTCGCTGTCGAAGGAACTCGTCGGCAAGGGCGACATCTGCGTGAACAGCGTCGCGCCGGCGGTGATCCAGACGCCGATCCTGGACCAGCTCAGCCAGGACCAGATCAACATGATGCTCTCGAAGATCCCGCTCGGCCGCACCGGCAAGCCCGACGAGGTCGCGGCGCTCGTCCACTTCCTGAGCAGCGCCGATTGCAGCTTCACCACCGGGTTCTGCTTCGACATCTCCGGCGGCCGCGCGACGTACTGACATGCACTTCCTGCTGATCTACGACGCGGTGCCGGACTACGCGGAGCGGCGCAAGCCGTTCCGCGCCGCGCACCTCGCGCACGCCCGCGCCGCGGTCGCCCGCGGCGAACTCGTGCTCGGCGGCGCGTTCGCGAACCCGATCGATGGAGCGGTGCTTTTGTTTCGCTGCGACTCCGCGGCCCCGGCCGAAGCCTTCGCGAAGAGCGATCCGTACGTGATCAACGGACTGGTGATGAACTGGCGCGTGCGGGAGTGGACCACGGTGATCGGCGCCGACGCCGCGTGCCCGCTGCCGGCGGAGCTGACCTGATACACCGGAGGGAGTGCGGGAATCCGCGAGAAGGGCGAGCGTCCGGAACCGCGGCGAGAGGTGAGGGGCCGCAGTTCCGGACGGTGGGGCGGCATTACTTGCCGCAGGACGAGCAGCCGCCGCTCGCGCTCTTACAGCCGGCCACGCCGCTGATGGTCAGGGCGGCGATGAAGAGGCCGAGGATGAGCTTACGCATTGTAAAATCCTTCCGTGGTTAGGTTTCCGTCAACCGCCCCGTCGTGGGGGCGTACCACAGTTATCGGCGTGCCCTCCCCCGCGCGTTGCCCGGGAAGATGGAAACCCGACGAAGTGCGGCCCGCCGGAGTGCGGGTTGTACCGGCGGCACCGGTCGTGTGTTTGATGTGGGGTAGGGGTATCCCGGCCACGGATGGTGACGGCCGGCATCGGGAAATGACAAGGACCGGTCGGCAACGGGTCCGTCGGTTGGGCCGGTTCATCCGGCCTCTTCCCGACACACTCGCTGCCGACCGGCCCCTTGGTGCGGGTTCCGGTCCGCACCGTGCCTCTTCTCTTTCCGGCCCCGGTGACCTCTCACCTCTGTGCCAGTCGAGAACGAAAGAAGTAATAGCAAGCGGCGTGCCAATGGACATTTCGCGTCCGCAGTGGCCGGACACCGACTCTGCGGGACGTGACAATCTGGTCAATAGGAAAAAACGGCCCGGCGACTGGGATTCTGACCGGTAGCATTTACAACCCGAGTGGTCGAGCTGCAAAAAGTTCACACCTTTTCGACAAGGACGACGCGGACGTCCATGACGTTGGTCCCCGTGAGGCCGGGCGTGAGCAGCGCCCCCACCTGCTCGAAGCACGGGTAGGCGTCGTGCGCCGCGAGGTGTTCAGTTACTGACACGCCGCCGCGGAGTAATTGCGCGAGCGTTTCGGCGTCGGCAACTGCGCCCGCGGCGTCGGTGGGGCCGTCCTCGCCATCGGTCCCGCCGCTCAGGACCGTGACGCCACGCATTCCCGCCGCACCGAGCTTCGCGAGCACCGCCAGGACGAACTCCTGGTTCCGACCGCCCTTCCCCGGGTTATCACCGAGCGTCACCGTCGTCTCGCCGCCGATCAGGACGCACGCCGGCGGGGCGACCGGAGCGCCGTCGGCCCGGATGCTCCGCACCACCCCCGCAACCGCCGTCGCGACGGCCCGCGTCTCGCCCTCCACGAACGCGCCCAGGTCGAGGACGCGGTAACCGAGCGTCTCGGCCGTCCGGCCGGCCGCGTCGAGCGCCACGCGGTTGCTGCCGATGATGCGGTTCTCGACGTTCGCCGCGGCCACTTTTGGCGTCTCGGCGATTTCGCCCGCGCACCCGCGTTCCAGGTGCCGCACCACGCTCGCGGGAGCGGCGGCGAGCAACCCGTAGCGCCGCATCACTTCCTGCGCCTCGGCGAAGGTCGTCGGGTCGGGACTGGTGGGGCCGGACGCGATGACGTCGAGCGGGTCGCCGACCACGTCCGAGACGATGAGCGACAGCAGGAGCTGGCCGCGGAACGCCTCGGCGAGCCGCCCGCCCTTCACCCGCGACAGGTGCTTGCGCACGCAGTTCATCTCGTCGATGGTCGCGCCCGAGCGGTGCAGGAGCTTGGTCACCGCGAGCTTGTCGGCCAGCGGTACGCCCGCGACCGGGGCGGGCAGCAGGGCCGACCCTCCGCCCGATAGGAGACACACCGCCACGTCGTCGGGACCGGCCGACTCGATCAACCGCAGCATCTCCTCGACCCCGGCCACCCCCTTGGGCCGGGGCTCGTTGACCCCCTGCGGCCGCGCCGCGTGCAGCCGCACGCGCCTCAGCGGGGCCGACATCCCCGCCGGCACGTTCACTAGCCCCTCCACGCGGTCCAGGTGCGCCGCGAGCGCCGCTTCGAGGCCGGCGGCCATTCCGGGACCGGCCTTCCCGGCCCCGACAACGACGACGCGCCGGGCCGCGCGAACCCGCTCATCGCCAGCGAGCGCCGCCTGAACGAGTGGCTCCGGGCGCACGGCATCGACGGCGGCCGCCCAGATCGCTCGTGCGTGCCCGCGGGGAGTCGAACCTGGTGCCATCCGGGAGCCCGTTCGGAAAAAGGTGGAAAGGATGTGCGAAAATTGATTGCGGGACCGAAACGCAGGGGGTATCGTCCAACGGTTCCCGCGTGCCGTCGAATCGTCACATCAGATCGTATGGCTCCAGGGGGAAGACCGCCATGAAACGCCCGGGGTTTACGCTCATTGAGTTGCTGGTGGTGATCGCGATCATCGCGATCCTGATCGGCCTGTTGCTCCCCGCCGTTCAAAAGGTACGCGAGGCGGCCGCCCGGGTGAAGTGTACCAGCGGGCAGCGGCAGGTCGCGATCGCGCTGCACGGGCACCACGACGCGAAGGGGCACTTCCCGCACGGGACGTACAACTACATCGACGGCACGCACACGACGACGTTCCCGGGCAACTCGCAGGACCGCCGGTGCTGGCTGCACGACACCCTCCCGTACCTCGAGCAGCAGGCGCTGTACGCGAAGTTCGTGGACTACATGGACAACACCACGGGCTCGTCGGCGCTGAGCTTCCCCGGCGGCATGGGCACGGTCCTGCCGACGATGATGTGCCCGTCGGACCCGACCAGCCCGAAGACGAAGACGTTCTTCGCGGGCGGCGGGGGCCAGCCGACGCAGGGCTTCTCGGGCAACTTCGTGGTGTGCGCCAGCAGCGGGTACTTCAACGAGGGGGGCCTCGCCGCGAGCGCGAGCCTCGACGGGATGCTGTACGCCCTGTCGAAGACCCGGCTCACCGACGTCGGCGACGGAACGTCGAACACGGCGCTCGTCAGCGAACTGATCCTCGTGCCGGACGAGGGCGCCAACGACATCCGCGGCCGGTACTACAACCCGGCCCACAGCGGCGTGGCGTTCAGCACGACGCAGCCGCCGAACGCCCAGGTCCCCGACGTGTTCAACTACTGCAACAACGTGAACCCGCTCCCGCGGGCCCCGTGCATCTACGGCGGCAGCAACATCTTCGTCCTGGCCCGGAGCTACCACCTCGGCGGGGTTAACGTGACGTTCGCCGACGGGTCCACGAAGTTCGTGTCGAACGGGATCACCCCGTCGGTGTTCAAGGCGATCGGCAGCCGCAACGGCGGCGAGCCGGCCGGGAACTGGTGAGGGCGCGCCCATGCTCCGTCGGGTCGTCTCCGCGGGTCTTCTCGCGGCCCTCGCGGCCGGCTGCTCGGACGGCGGCCCGCGGGTGTACAAGGTCACCGGCACCGTGACGTGGCAGGGCAAGCCCGTCGGGGCGGGCGTCGTCAACTTCATCGACCCCGCCGGGCAGGCGGCGCCGGCCTCGGCGAAGATCGTCGACGGCCGGTTCGAGGCCCGCACCACCGCGGGGCCGAAGTCGGTCCAGGTCTACAACCAGCGCGACCTCGGGTTCAACAAGGAAATGAACCAGCACGTGTTCACCAACGACGTGCCGACCGAGTACAACGCCCGGAGCACGCTCACGTTCGAGGTGAAGCCGACCGACGACAACGTGTACGCCGCCGCCCTGCCCCTGAAGAAGTGACCCGCACGGCTACAATGAGAAGCGGGCCGGCCCCGGGCGGGGGGGGTGGGCGTTTTGGGGGGGGGGGCGCGGACGGTAGCCCCGCCCCCGCCCACCCCGCGCCCCCCGCCCTCCCCACCACCCCACCACACGTGGCCCCCCCCCCCCGGCCCCCTAATACCGTCCCCCCCCCGCAAAAACGCCCCCCCCCCCCGGCCGGGGCGGGCCCGCTTCTCATTTTCGGGGCCGGCGACGATGAAGTTCGACCTGCACATGCACACCCGGCGGCACTCGCACGACGCGCAGAGCGACCCGTTCGACCTCGTGCGGGCGGCGGCCGCCGCGGGCCTCGACGGGATCGTCATCACCGAGCACGACCACATGTGGACCGAGCCGGAGCTGGCCGAGCTGCGGGCGTTCGAGCCGCGGCTCGTGATCCTGGCCGGGGTCGAGGTCACCGGCCGGGGCGGCGACGTGCTGTGCTACGGGGTCACGGACCCGTTCGCGCTCCCGCGGGGGACCGCGTGGCGCGAGCTGACCCGCGAGGTCCACCGCCAGGGCGGCGCGTGCGTGGCGGCGCACCCGAACCGGTGGAACCAGCCGTTCGAGAAGCTCGTCCGCGAGCAGGACGCGGAACTCGACGGCATCGAGGTGATGTCGAACAACATGGACGACGAGCTGCGCCGCCGGGCCGCCGAGTTGCTCAAGAAGTACCCGAAGTTCGCCCAGCTCGGCAACAGCGACTCGCACCAGCCCGACACGGTGGGGTGCTGCTACACCGACTTCGACGCCGTCATCCGCACGAACGCCGACCTCGTCGCCGCCATCAAGGCAAGAAAAGGCAAAGCGATGGTACGCGGATGACGCGGAGCGAAGCCGGGGATCAAGAGGATCAAACGAGACGTCATTTCAACCGCGGGTCTCGGCTGATCGGTCTTCGATCCCACCTCGATCCGCATCACCCGCGTACCATCGCCTCTCTTCGCTAGGCCAGCACCTGCTTCACGACGTTGCCCTTCACGTCGGTGAGGCGGAAGTCGCGGCCGGCGTAGCGGTACGTGAACTTCTCGTGGTCGAACCCGAGGAGCCACAGGATCGTGGCGTGCAGGTCGTGGACGTGGACCGGGTTCTCGACCGCCTTGAACCCGAACTCGTCGGTCGCGCCGACCGCCTGCCCGCCCTTCACCCCGCCGCCCGCCATCCACACCGTGAACCCCCAGTGGTTGTGGTCGCGGCCGTTCACCTTGCCCTGGTTCGACCCCGGCGTCGGCAGCTCGACCACCGGCGTGCGGCCGAACTCGCCGCCCCAGATGATGAGCGTCTCCTCGAACAGCCCGAGCCGCTTCAGGTCCGAGATCAGCGCCGCGATCGGCTTGTCGATCTGCCCGGCGAGCCGGCGGTGCTCCTTCTCCAGGTCGTCGTGACTGTCCCACGGCTGCACCGGCCCGTGGCTGAGCTGCACGAACCGCACCCCGCGCTCGACCAAGCGGCGCGCGAGGAGCAGGCTGCGGGCCTGGTCGCCGGGGCCGTAGGCTTCGAGCACGTGCTTCGGCTCGCGGCTCACGTCGAAGGCCTCGCTAGCCTCCGACTGCATCCGGTACGCCAGCTCGAACGACTGGATGCGGGCCTCGAGTTGCGGGTCGTTGGGCCGCTCGGCCTGGTGGGCGGCGTTCATCTTGGCGAGCAGGTCGAGTTGCTTCCGCTGCGCCGGGCCGGGGGCCGTCTTGTTCTTCACGAACTCGACGAGCTTCTCGACGTCGGTGTTCCGCGTGTCGACGTAGCTGCCCTGGAAGATGCCCGGGAGGAACCCGGCCTGCCAGTTCTGCGCCTCCTGGAGCGGGAACCCGCCGGGGCACATCGCGACGAACCCGGGCAGGTTCTGGTTCTCGGTCCCGAGGCCGTAGGTGACCCACGAGCCGACGCTCGGGCGGATCTGCCTCGGCTCGCCGCAGTTCATGAGCAGGAACGACGGCTCGTGGTTCGGCACGTCGGCGTGCATCGACCGTATCACGCAGATGTCGTCGATGTGCTTGGCGGTGTTGGCGAAGATCTCGCTGACTTCGAGGCCGGACTGGCCGTACTTCTGGAACTTGAACGGCGACGGGAACGCGGCCCCGGTGCGGCGCTCGGTCTTGAGGTTCGCGGCCGGCAGCGGCTTCCCGGCGTACTTCGCGAGCAGCGGCTTGGGGTCGAACGTGTCGACCTGGCTCGGCCCGCCGTTGGCGAAGATGTGGATGACGTGCTTCGCCTTGGCCGGGAACTGCGGCTTCTTGGGCGCGAGCGGGTTGAGGCCGTCGGCCCCCTTGGCGTGCGCCGTGAGCTGCCCCGAGGTGCCGAGGAGCTGCGCCAGGCCGAGCGCGCCCATGCCGACGCCGCACCGGGTCAGCATCTCGCGGCGGGAGGAGTGCGGGAAGTTCATCGCGGGTCTCTCTGGGATCGTTCGCAAGCAAGGCGCGGCGGTGGGTCAGTCGATGAACACGAACTCGTTGCACAGCAGGAGCGTTTGGGCGAGTTGCGGCCACGCGCTGAACGCGGCCTTGGGGTCGTCGTCCGCGGCGAACTCGAGCGCGAGCGCGAGTTCCGCCTTCGTCGGGTTGCGGCTCAGGGCAAGGCGGTACAGCGCGACAGCTTTGTCCTCGGGCGTCTTGGCGGCCGCGACCTCGGGCCGCGCCGCGAGGTTCCGCGCCTGCTCCGCCACGAACGGACTGTTCATCAGGAACAGCGCCTGTTGCGGGGCGGTCGTCTGGAACCGCTGCGGGCTGTGCGTGTCGGGGCTCGCGACGTCGAACGCCCGCATCGTACCGGGGAAGTTCGTGCGGTCGATCATGCCGTAGATGCTGCGGCGGGTCGTGAACGGGGCCTTGAACAGGTCGACCGGCCGGCCCTCGAGCGCGAGGTCGATCTTGCCCGAGGCCGCGAGCAGGCTGTCTCGCATCGCCTCGAAGTCGAGCCGGCGGGGGTTCTGGTGCGACAGCAGCTTGTTCTCGGTGTCGAGCCTGAACGCCTCGGCGCTCGTGACCGACGAGCGCTGGTAGGCGGCCGAGGTCATCATCAGCTTGTGGAGCTTCTTCAGCGACCACCCGTCCTTCACGAACTGCGTCGCGAGCCAGTCGAGGAGTTCCGGGTGGCTCGGCGGGTCGGACCGGACGCCGAAGTCGCTCGGGGTCCTCACGAACCCGTGGCCGAAGTGCCCGGCCCAGACGCGGTTCACGAGGACGCGGGCCGTCAGCGGGTTCTCGGGGCTCGCGATCGCCCGTGCGAGTTCGAGTCGGCCGCTACCGTCGGTGAACGGCTTGCGGCCCGGGCTCGTGATCGCCGGCGCCTGGAGCGGCACGCTCGGCCCGCGGTTCCCGGGGTTGCCCCGCAGGAACACGTAGGACTGGAACGGGCTCGACTTGTCGGCCAGGACGTGCGCCCGCGGCGGGGCGAACGGGTTGGTCGCCTTGAACGAGTCGGTCTTCTTCTGGATCGCGGTGAGCGCGTCGCGGTCGGCGCGGTTCTGGATCTTGTCGAAGTCGGTGATTGCGATGTCGAGCGGGCCGCCGGCCCCCCACGCCTTGAAGACCTCGGCCTGGTCCTTCGACGGCTCGCCCTCGGGCGGCTTCGCCGTGAGTACCGCGACGACCGCTTCCGCTGCGGCCTTGAACGTCGGCGGCTTCGCGTCGATCAGCCCCTTCAGCACGAGCGGGTTCACCGGCGTCTTGGGGTCCTTCGCGAGCGCGGCGACCACCTCGACCGCCGTCTCCGCGAACACCTTGTCGGACACGTCCGCGAGCGCCGCAAGCGGTCCGTAGACCGGCGACCACGCCTTGAACTGCGGGGCGAGGAACGCCTTCCACCGGTTGAACACGAACGGGAGCAGGTCGCGCTCGCGGATCGCGTTGCCGATCTGCGCGTCCGGCGTCTTCCGCAGCTCGATCACCGCCCGCAGGTAGTCGGCCACCGCCGCCGGGTCGCGGAGCTTCTTCAGCGTCGCCGCGTACCGCTTCTGCAACTCGGCCTTGTACTCCCCTTCCCGCTTCGCGACCTCCGCCTCGAACGCGACGACCTCGGGCGTCCGCTTCACTTCGCCGATGAGCGGCAGGTCCTTCGGCTCACTCGTGCTCGCGAAGATGCCGTACAGCGAGTAGTAGTCGGTCGCGGGGATCGGGTCGAACTTGTGGTCGTGGCACCGGGCGCACCCGACCGACAGGCCCATGAGCCCGCGGGTGACGACGTCGATGCGGTCGTCGATGATGTCGTGGGTGTTGCCGAGGAACCGCCGGCCGAGGGTGAGGAACCCGAGCGCCGCGAGCGGCCGCTTGTCGTCGCCGAGGTTCAGCCGGTCGGCCGCGAGCTGCTCGGTGACGAACTGGTCGTAGGGCTTGTCCTCATTCAGTGAGCGGACGACGTAGTCGCGGTACGTGTACGCGAACGGGTAGTTGCGGTCCTCGTTGAAGACGTACCCCTTGGTGTCGGCGTACCGGGCGAGGTCGAGCCAGTACCGGCCCCAGCGCTGGCCGTACTGCGGCGACGCGAGCAGGTGGTCGATCACCTTCTCCCACGCCCTCGGGTCGGCGTCCCTCTCGAACGCCTCGACCTCGGCGGCCGTCGGCGGCAGGCCGATCAGGTCGAGGTACGCGCGGCGGACGAGCGTGCGGCGGTCGGCGAGCGGGGCCGGCGCGAGCTTCGCCTCGGTGAGCTTCGCGAGCACGAAGGCGTCGATCGGGGTTGCGGCGCCCGCGACCTGCGGCACCGGCAGGTTCTTGATCGGCTTGAACGCCCAGTGCGACTTCGGGTCGGCCGCGGCCGACCCCGCCGCCGCGTCCTCGGGGGCCACCGCCCCGCCCTTCACCCACTCCGCCAAGACGGCGATCGCCTCAGCGGGGAGCTGCTTCTTGGGCGGCATCTTGAAGTCGTTCTCGTACCGAACGGACTTCAGCAGCCGGCTCTTGACCGGGTCGCCGGGGACGATGACCGCTCCGTCGTCCGCACCGGCCTTGAGCCCGGCCGCGGTGTCGAGGCGCAGCCCGCCGTTCTGCTTCTTCGGGCCGTGGCACGAGTAGCAGTTGTCGGCCAGGACCGGCCGCACCTTCTTCTCGAAGAACTCGACCTGTTCGGGGGTCGCCTTGGCGGGCGGTTCGGCGGCACCGGCGGCGGCGGGCGCGGCGGCGGTTGCGAGAGCGAGGAGCAGCGACCAGTGGGTCATCAGAACGCCTCGGAGGCACCGGCGGGGTGGGTCGAACAGGCGGGCGGGAGTGCGCTCAATTCTATCCCACAGACCGCCCGTGAGAACCATCCATCCCCGCCCACACGGAAGTTTCCGCATCCACTCCCACAACCGTGGATTGTCACGAAGTGCCGCTATCGCAGACACGGCGTGACGTCGCGCCGGGCCGCCGTGCGGCATTGCTACAATTATTCGCGGCCATTTGACAAGACTTCGGCCCGGCCGCGAGCGATAATTTACACTCAACATCGTCCTCGAAACCCGTTCGCCTCCGTCGATTCTCCCTCCCGGGGTTCCGCGAATGATCAGGCTCGACGCCGACCGCCCCGTCACGTTCTGCGACGGCCACACCCGCCGCGACTTCCTCCACGCCGGTGCGATCGCGCCGCTGGGGCTCACGCTCGCCGGCCTGAACCGCGCCAGGGCCGCGGCCGGGGAGAAGGCCAAGGACGACGACGTGAACTGCATCATGCTGTTCCTCGTCGGCGGGCCGAGCCAGCTCGACACGTTCGACCCGAAGCCGAACGCCCCCGCCGAGGTCCGCGGGCCGTTCACCGCGACAAAGACGAACGTCGTCGGCACGCAGCTCAGCGAGATCTTTCCGAGGACCGCGAAGCACGCCGACAAGTTCTCGATCGTGCGGTCCATGTACCACACGGCCACGGCGGTCCACGACACCGGCCACCAGATGATGCAGACCGGCCGCCTGTTCGCCGGCGGCATCGAGTACCCGCACGTCGGGTGCGCCCTCGGCTACCTCAAGGGCGGCCGCGGCGAGGTGCCGGCGCACGTCCTCGTGCCCAAGCCCATCGGCCGCACCGGTGGGAACCTGCCGCACGGCCACGCGGCCGGCTACCTCGGCAAGACGCACGACCCGTTCATCCTGAACGCCGACCCGAACGCGCCGGGGTTCAAGGTGCCGGACCTGCTCCCGCCCGAGTACATCTCCGGCATCCGGGCCGAGCGGCGGCAGAAGTTCCGCGACGCCGTGGACGGCGCGACCGCCGCGTTCGAGAACAACGGCGCGGCCAGGCAACTCGACGAGAACTTCTCGCTCGCCTACAAGCTCATGTCGTCGGCCAAGGCCCGCGAGGCGTTCGCGCTCGAGAAGGAGTCGGAGAAGACCCGCGACCGCTACGGCCGCACCCGGTTCGGCCAGTCGTGCCTGATGGCCCGGCGGTTGATCGAGGCCGGCGTGCGGTTCGTCACCGTGAACATGTTCGAGACGGTGTTCGACGAGGTCACCTGGGACATCCACGGCTCCCGGCCGTTCACCGACGTGCAGCAGATGGCGAAGGAGGTGGTGCCGAACTTCGACGCCGCGTACACCGCCCTGCTCGAGGACCTGAGCGACCGCGGGCTGCTGTCGAACACGATGGTGGTGGCGTGCGGGGAGTTCGGCCGAACGCCGAAGGTGAACCCGGCCGGCGGCCGCGACCACCACCCGCACGTGTGGTCGATCCTGATGGGCGGCGGCCCGCTCCAGGGCGGCCGGATCATCGGCGAGTCGGACGAACTCGGGTACGCGCCGAAGTCGCGGCCGGTGACCCCCGCGGAGGTCGCCGCGACGCTCTACAAGGGGCTCGGCCTCGACCCGCACAAGGAACTCCCCGGCCCGCAGAACCGCCCGATCCCGCTCGTCGATTACAACGTGAAGCCGATCAACGAGCTGTTCTGAGACACCACCCGCCGGACACCTGTGACATGCGACTGATCCTCTCCACACTCACGCTCGCGATCGCACTCCCGGCGTCGGCCGGCGAGCTGCGCGTGTACCCGCCGGCGGTCGCTCTCTCGGGGCCGAACCGCACACAGCAACTCCTCGTCGTCGAGGAAGAGGGCGGCCGCGTCGTCCGCGACCTCACGGCGACCGCAAATTTCGCGGCGGCGGCAGACACTGTCGCGAAGGTCAGCGCCGCGGGCGTCGTCACGGCGGCCGGCAACGGCGAGGCGGTCGTCACCGTGACCGTCGCGGGCCGCACGGCCGCCGCGAAGGTTGCAGTGAGCGGGTTCGAGAAGCCGGCCGAGTGGAGCTTCCGCAACCACGTCCTGCCGGTCCTCACGCGGACCGGGTGCAACTCGGGCGCGTGCCACGGGGCACTCGCCGGCAAGGGCGGGCTCAAGCTCTCGCTCCGCGGGTTCGACCCGGAGTCGGACTGGTTCGTCCTCACCCGCCAGGCGCTCGCCCGCCGCGTCGACCAAACCACCCCCGCCGACAGCCTCTTGTTGAAGAAGGGCGCGCGGCTCGTGCCCCACGGGGGCGGCACCCGCGTCACCGACGGCGACGAGAACTACGCGCTCCTGCTCGAATGGATCACGCAGGGCGCGCGCGGCCCGCGGGACGCCGACGCCCAGCTCGAACGCATCGAGGTCTTCCCGAAGGCCGCGCTGCTGAAGCCGAAGGACACGGCCCGCGTTGTCGCACGGGCGGTGTACTCCGACGGCACCACCGAGGACGTGACCCGCTGGGCCAAGTTCACGTCGAGCGAGGACCTCGTCGCCGGGGTGACCGAGGACGGCGTCATCACCGTGACCGGCACGGGCGAGGCCGCGGTCGTCGTCGCGTTCGGCACCAAGGTCGCGACGCTCACCGTCACCGTCCCCTTCCCCAGTCAGGTTGGGGCCGCCGCGTTCGCGCGGCCCGCCGGGGGTGGGTTCATCGACGAGCTGGTCCTCAAGAAGCTCGAACTCCTGAACCTCCCGCCGTCCGGCCAATGCACCGACACGGAGTTCGTCCGGCGCGCGTACCTCGACACCTGCGGCATCCTGCCCCCGGTCGCGGAGGCGAAGGCGTTCCTCGCGGACACGGACCCGCAGAAGCGCGCGAAGCTCATCGACAAGTTGCTCGACCGCCCCGAGTTCGCCGACTACTGGGCGCACCGCTGGTCCGACCTGCTCCTGGTGTCGAGCCGCAAGCTCCCGCAACCGGCGATGTGGGCGTTCTACCGCAAGGTCCGCCAGTCGGTCGCCGACAACGAGCCGTGGGACAAGTTCGCCCGCGACGTGCTGACCGCGTCCGGCAGCACGCTGGGCAACGGCGGCGGCAACTACTTCGTGCTGCACAAGGACGTGAGCGACCTCGCCGAGGCGACCGCGGTCACGTTCCTCGGCACCGGCATCGGGTGCGCGAAGTGCCACAACCACCCGCTGGAGAAGTGGACCCAGGACGAGTACTGGGCGTTCGCGAACCTGTTCTCCCGCGTCGGGCTGAAGAACGGCGACCGGGCGGGCGAGGTGCTCGTGCAGTCGCGGCTCGACGGCGAGGCGCTGCACCCGCGGCGGGGCGTCGCGGTGCCGCCGGCGCCCCTCGACGGCAAGCCGCTCCCGCTCGACTCCGCGACCGACCGCCGCGCGTACTTCGCCGACTGGCTGACGGCCCCGGGGAACCCGTTCTTCGCCAAGGCGATCGTGAACCGCGTGTGGCGGAACTACATGGGCCGCGGGCTCGTCGAGGCCGAGGACGACCTGCGCGTCTCGAACCCCGCGAGCAACATCGAACTGCTCGACGCGCTCGCCGCCGACTTCGTCAAGAACCGGTTCGACCTGAAGCAACTGATGCGCGGCATTCTGGTGTCGGCCGCGTACCAGCGCTCGTCGCAGCCGCTGCCCGCCAGCGCCGCCGACGACCGGTTCTACTCGCGGTACATCGTCCGCCGGCTCCCGGCCGAGGTGATCCTCGACGCGTACTCCGACCTCACCGGCGTGCCGACCGCGTTCAACCAGGTGAAGTCGGCCGCCGGCGACGCCGCCTCGCCGGTCGCGGCGTACCCAATGGGCACGCGGGCGATGCAGCTCCCGGACTCGCTGCTGCTGTCGCGGTTCCTCGAAGCGTTCGGCCGGGCCGACCGGGTCGCCACCTGCGCGTGCGAGCGCACCGCCGACGCGAGCGTGACCCAGGCGCTCCACCTGAACAACGGCGTGACGCTCAACGACAAGCTCCGCGACAAGCAGTCGGTGGTCGCGAAGTGGACCGAGGCGAAACTGACCGACGGCGAGATCGTGGACCGCGTGTACCTCGCCGCGCTCACGCGCCCGCCGACCGACGCCGAGCGCACGAAGTTCGTCGCGCTCCTCGCGGAAGCCGCGAGGGACGGCCCGCAGGCGCGCCGCGAGGCGATCGAAGATTTCGTCTGGGCCGTGCTCACCGGCCGCGAGTTCTTCTTCAACCACTAACGCCGCGAGTTCGCCCATGACCCCGGACGACGTGCCGCTCCCCGACCCGAACGCGCAGCCGTGGCAGAAGCAACCGCAGCCCGGAACCGACGGGGGCGCGGCGGCCGCGGGCGGCGACGGCGGATCTCTCCTGAACGCGGCCGGCGACGTGGCCGGCGGGGCGCTGGACGTCGCCGGCCGCGCACTCGAACTAGCGGGCGGGGCGATCGAGGCCGCAGGAAGCGTCATCGAAGGGGCCGGCGGGTGCCTTGACGGGTGCGGGAGTTGTTCGCTCGCCGTGCTGATCGGCCTGTTCCTCACCGGCGGGGCCGCACTCGCCGTGTTCAAGTGACCTGAGGCCCGGACTCCCAACATGACCCGACTCCTCTCCGCACTGCTGCTCGCTCTTCCGTGTTCCGCGTCGGCCGCCCCGCCGGCCGTGACGGCGGCGGCGTACCACCCCAACGGGAAGGTCGTCGCGTTCGGCACGCACGGCGAGGTGCGGCTGTTCGACACCGCAAAGGCGGACGCGCTCGGGACCGTCAACGCAACTGGGCGGATCACCGCACTCGCCTTCGACCCGAAGGGGCGGTGGCTCGCGGCCGCGGCCGGGGAGCCGGGGAAGAGCGGCGTGGTGTCGCTGTTCCGGCTTGACGCCGACGGCAGGCCCTCGAAGGCCGCAGCCGTGACCATCCCGGCGAACAAGGACTCGGTCTTCGCACTCGCGTTCACCCCGGACGGCCGCACCCTTGCGACGACCGGCTACGACCGCGTCATTCACGTCTGGGACGTGCCCACCGAGGCGACCGCCCCGAAAGCGCCGCGGCTGACGCTCAAGGACCACAGCGACGCGGTGTACGCCCTCGCGTTCAACCACGACGGCACGCTACTCGCGTCGGGGTCCGCGGACCGCTCGGTGAAGGTGTGGGACGCGGCGACCGGCAAGCGGCTGTACACGCTCGGCGACCCGACCGACTGGGTTTACTGCCTCGCGTGGAGCCCCGACAGGAAGCACCTCGCTGCCGGCGGCGTGGACAAGTCCGTGCGCGTGTGGGCCGCGGACAGGGACGGCGGGAAGCTCGTCGGCTCGGCGTTCGCGCACGAGCGGGCCGTGTGGCGGCTCGCCTACGCACCGGACGGCGCGCGGCTCTACACCGTCGGCGAGGACCGCGTCATCAAGGCGTGGGATGCGACCAAGCTGTCCGAGACGAAGACGGACCCGGCCCAGCCCGAGGCGGTCCTCGATTTCGCGCTGCGGCCCGACGGGGCGCAGTTCGCGCTCGGCCGGTTCGACGGCGTCGCGCTGCTGCTCGACCCGCGGACCGGCAAGCCGACCGCGACGCCGAACCTTGCGGCCGCGGCACCGAGCGCGCCGCCCGCTCCGAAGGACCGGTTCCCGGTCGTGAAGGAGGCCGGCACCACCGACTCGGCCCGCGTCGCGCAGCTCCTGACGCTGCCGGCCACGATCGTCGGGGCGGTCGATCGCGCCGGCGACGCCGACTTCTTCCGCTTCGAGGCGAGGGCCGGCGACCAGATCGGAGTCGAAGCCGTCACCGCCGGCTCGAAGCTCGACCCCGTAGTCGTACTCACCGACGCTGGCGGCGCGGTCCTCGCGGAGGGGGGCAACCTCCTCGGGTACCGCATCCCGAAGGCGGGCACCTACTCGATCGGCGTGCGCGACCGCGACTACCGCGGCGGCGGCGACTTCACCTACCGGCTGAGCGTCGGCGACATCCCGGTTGTGACCGGCGTGTTCCCGCTCGCGGCGCAGCGCGGCCGCACGGTCGAGGTCCACGTCGAGGGGGTGAACCTCGCGGCCGCGTCCGGGTTGCACGTCAAGGTCACGGTGCCGGCCGAGGCTACGGTTGGGTCGCGTGTTCCCGTCCCGCTCCCGGAGATGAAGGGGAAGCCGCTCGGCGCGCCGTCGGTCACGGTCAGCGAGTTCCCGTCGGTCGTCATCGACCCCGCCGCCGGGGCCGACCTCCGCGTGCCCGGCTCGGCCGACGGCATCTTCACGAAGCCCGGCGGGGCGCAATCAGTCCGCTTCGTCGCGAAGAAGGGTGAGCGGCTCGTGGTCGAGGCGCTCGCGCGTCGCGCCGGGTCGCCGGTCGATCCGGTCATTGAGGTCCTCGATTCGTCGGGCAAACCGGTGCAGCGCGCGACGCTCCGGTGCGTGGCCAAGACGTTCGCGACGTTCCGCGATCACGACTCGGCCAACCCCGGCATCCGCCTCGAAACGTGGAACGAGTTGGCCATCGACGACCACCTGCTCGCGGACGGCGAGGTCATGCGCATCGTCGCGCTGCCCAAGAACCCCGACGACGACTGCCAGTTCTACCAGGTGGGCGGCCAGCGGGTCGGTTACCTCGGCACCACGCCGAACCACCACGCCCTCGGCACGCCGATGTACAAGGTCGAGATCCACCCGCCCGGCGCGTCGTTCCCGCCCAACGGCCTGCCGGTGGTGCCGGTCCACTACCGCAACGACGACGGCGGCGCGGGGTTCGGCAAGGACTCGTTCCTCATGTTCGAACCGCCGGCCGACGGCGGGTACCAGGTGCGGGTGACCGACGCGCGCGGCGGGGCCGGCCCGACCCACGCCTTCCGCGTGACGGTGCGGCCGCCGAAGCCCGACTTCGCGGTGGCCTTCACGCCGAACGCCCCGTCGGTCAACGCGGGCGGCGGGCTCCCGATCAACGTCACGCTCACCCGCATGGACGGCTTCGACGGCCCCGTGCGGCTGAAACTCGAAGGCCTCCCCGCGGGGCTCTTGGCCCCCGAGACGTTCATCGAGGCCGGCCACACCACGACGGCGTTCACGCTGTTCGCCGAGGCCGACGCCAAGGTGCCGGCCGAGACGAAGCTCCGCCTCGTCGCCCGCTCCGAGACCGGCGGCCAGGAGGTCGTTCGCGAGTCCGCCGGCGGCGCGCTGAAACTCGTTCCCGTCGGCGACATCGTCACCACGACCCGCGAGACCGAACTCACGCTCAGGCCGGGCCGCGAGGCGAAGTTCGTCGTGGACATCGCACGCCAGGGCAAGTTCGCCGGCCGCGTTCCGGTCGAGGTCCGCGGCCTGCCGCACGGCGTCCGCGTGCTGAACATCGGGCTGAACGGCATCCTCGTGACCGAGCGCGAGACGACCCGCGAGATCGTGCTCTACGCCGAGCCGTGGGTGCAGCCGATGGAGCGGCCGATCGTCGTGTTCGCCCGCCGCGAGGGCACCAACGCCGAACACGCCGCCAAGTCGGTGCAGTTGAAGATCGAGAAGTAGTACGCCCGGCAAGGTTTGAGTTCCACCTCCAGGGCCGTCGAACACCGCGAGGTTGACTTACAAGCGAGGTGATCCACGGTGGACGCGTCAGCTTCCAAACTCTTGTGCTGGGTGACTGACACCGAGCTTCCGTCACCCCCTCAGCCGGTTGCTCTTGAATCCCTCAATCAGGTAAAGCAGGTTCTCAAACAGTACGACTCTCATTCATGCGATCGTGTAGTCGAAATGCGGTTACCCTCAGGCTGGCTGGTCTACCTCGGGCTTGGAGGAGACCTCGCCACCGTCTCCATCTCACCACCACCCGATTCTCCAAAAGGACAGTTGCGGCCTATTTGGCGGGCTTTACCACGAAGCCCGCGCGCCTCCGCCCGACGCGAGTTCGTAGCCTTCGGAATTCCACAGTGGTTTGAGGCAGCTGAACTAATGCCGCCGGAGGAGGCGATTGAGTTGGTGATTGAGTTCATCCAACTCGGTGACCTTCCGAACTCTCACCTTTGGGATGACCCGTCACCAACTCTACCTGGTCGCCCGTCGTATTCCGCTGAACCGCCTGATGACGGCTTCGCGTTCTAAACCGCCAACTTACGATGACCGTTGCGGGTGCCCTGGAATTACGGTTGTACCCTCGACATACGAGGGAACCGCAATGAAGGTTGTCATTCCCGGCGGCTCGGGTCAGGTCGGCACGATCCTGGCTCGCCACTTCCACGCGAACCGCCACGAGGTCGTCGTTCTCAGCCGCACGCCCGCCGCTGTGCCGTGGCGCGTCGCAGCGTGGGACGCGCGAACGCTCGGCCCCTGGGCCGCGGAACTCGACGGGGCCGACGTCGTCATCAACCTCGCCGGCCGCAACGTGAACTGCCGGTACTCGCCCGCGAACCGCCGCGAGATCAAGGCGTCGCGCGGGGTCTCGACGCAGGTGGTCGGCGAGGGGGTTCGCTCCGCTCGGACGCCGCCGCGGGTGTGGCTCCAGGCGAGCACCGCGACCATCTACGCCCACCGCTACGACGCGCCGAACGACGAACGCACCGGCGTGATCGGCGGGAGCGAACGGGACGCCCCGGACACCTGGCGGTTCAGCACCGACGTAGCGACCGCCTGGGAAGCCGCGTTCGATGCCGCCGAGACGCCGCGCACCCGGAAGGTCGCGATCCGGTCGGCGATGACGATGAGCCCGGACCGCGGCGGGGTGTTCGACACGCTGCTGTGGCTCGTGCGCCGCGGTCTCGGCGGCCCCTCCGGCGACGGGCGGCAGTTCGTGTCGTGGGTCCACGACCTCGACTTCATTCGCGCCGTGGAGTGGCTGATCGCGAGTGACCTGAGCGGCCCGGTGAACCTGTCGGCCCCGGAGCCGCTGCCGAACGCCGAGTTCATGCGCGAGCTCCGCCGGGCGTGGGGCACGCGGTTCGGGCTCCCCGCGTCGCGGTGGATGCTCGAACTCGGCGCGTGGGCAATGCGGACCGAGTCGGAACTCGTGCTGAAGAGCCGCCGCGTGGTGCCGACGCGCCTCGTGGAATCGGGCTTCACGTTCCAGTTCCCGACGTGGCCGGCCGCCGCCAGCGACCTGTGCCGCCGCTGGCGCGAACAAGCGAAGTGAGGGGACGATCTCGTTACAGGTGAGTGCGTTCCCGCGCTGTGATACAATCTTCGCGGAGGATGAACGATGCCACTCCGCGACCACTTCCGTTCACCCGTTAACGACACGCACTCGTGGGACGAAGTCCACGGTCAGTGGCCGGGCGAGATCGTCCGGGACCTGACGACCATCCTGCCGGCCGGGTTCCGGGCCGCACCGAAAGTCCACCTCGGTTCCGCCTTCGAGGTGGACGTGGGCGGCTACGACCTCGACTCGCGCGACCCGGACGCCGTTCCCGATCCCCGTGGAAGCCCCGCGACGCTCGCCGCACTGTCCCCGACGCTCACGGTCGAAGCCGAACTGTCCGACCAAGACGAGTACGAGGTCCGCATCTACGACACGGAGCGCGGCCGGCAACTCGTCGCGGCCATCGAGATCGTTAGCCCGGCGAACAAGGACCGGCCGAACACTCGCGAAGTCTTCGTCGGCAAGGTTGCGTCTTTGTTGCAGCAGGGCGTGTGCGTGTCGCTGGTCGATCTGGTGACCGTGCGGCAGGCTAACCTTTACGCCGAGTTGTTGACGTTGCTCGGCCGCAACGACCCGGCGCTGGCCCCGACTCCACCGCACCTGTACGCGGTCACGCTCCGCACCCGTCGGTTGCCCAAACACCGCACGCTGCTCGACGCCTGGTTCTACCCGATGACCCTGGGCCAACCGTTACCGACGCTCCCGATTTGGTTGACCCCGGACCTTCGCGTGATGCTCCCACTCGAATCGAGTTACCAGGAGGCGTGTCGGATCCTCGGGATCGCGTGACGGCGGCGCACGCCGCCGCCACGCAACTCTCATGCTCCCCGCGGTCACTCCTCGTCTTCGCGGAGCTTGGCGAGGACCGTGAAGTCCTCCAGGGTCGTCGCGTCGCCGGTGGATTGGCGGCCGGCGGCCACGTCGCGGAGGAAGCGCCGCATGATCTTCCCGCTCCGCGTCTTCGGGAGCGTGGGCGTGAACTTGATGTCGTCCGGGCGGGCCAGCGCGCCGATGTTCGACACGACGTGCGCCTTCAACTCGGCCTTGAGCGCGTCCGTCGGGTCGTTCCCCTCCTTCAGCGTCACGAAGCAGACGATCCCCTCGCCCTTCAGGTCGTCGGGCTTGCCGACCACCGCCGCCTCGGCGACCTTCGGGTGGTTCACCAGCGCGCTCTCGACCTCCATCGTGCTGAGCCGGTGCCCGCTCACGTTCAGCACGTCGTCCACGCGGCCCATGACCCAGATGTAGCCGTCGCCGTCGACCCGCGCGCCGTCGGCGGTGAAGTACACGCCCGGGTAGTTGCTCCAGTACGTCGCCTTGTACCGGTCGTCGTCGCCGTAGATGGTGCGCATCATGCTCGGCCACGGCCGCTTCACGACGAGGAACCCGCCGGCGTTCGCGGGGACCGGGTTGCCCGACTTGTCCACGACCTCGGCCGCGATGCCGGGGAGCGGCTTCGTCGCGCTGCCCGGCTTGGTGGGAACGGCCCCGGGGAGCGGGGCGATCATGATCGCGCCGGTCTCGGTCTGCCACCACGTGTCGACGATCGGGCACCGGCCGCCGCCGATGACCGTGTGGTACCACATCCACGCCTCGGGGTTGATCGGCTCGCCGACGCTGCCCAGCAGCCGCAGCGACGACAGGTCGTGCCCCTTCGGGTGCTGGTCGCCCCACTTGATGAACGCCCGGATCGCCGTCGGGGCGGTGTAGAACACGGTGACCTTGTACTTCTCGATCACCTCCCAGAACCGGTCCTCCTTCGGCTGGTTCGGCGCGCCCTCGTACATCACGACCGTGCTGCCGTTGCACAGCGGGCCGTACACGATGTAGCTGTGGCCGGTGATCCACCCGACGTCGGCCGTGCACCAGTAAACGTCGTCCTCCTTGATGTCGAACACCCACTTGTGCGTGAGCGCCGTGCCGAGGAGGTAGCCGCCGGTGGTGTGCAGCACGCCCTTCGGCTTCCCGGTGCTGCCGGACGTGTAGAGGATGAACAGTGGGTGCTCGCTGTCGAGCGGCTCGGCCGGGCAGTCGGCGCTCGCGGCCGCCATCAGGTCGTGCCACCACACGTCGCGGCCCGCCTTCATTTCGACGGCGGTGTTGCACCGGTTCAGGACGACGCACTTCTCGACGGTGGGCGACTTCGCCAGCGCCGCGTCCACGTTCGCCTTCAGCGGCACCACCTTGCCGCGCCGCCAGCCGCCGTCGGCGGTGATGACGAGCTTGCTCTGCGCGTCGTTGTTGCGGTCGGCGACGGCGTCGGCCGAGAACCCGCCGAACACGACCGAGTGCATCGCCCCGATGCGGGCGCACGCGAGCATCGCGACCGCGGCCTCGGGCACCATCGGCATGTAGATCGTGACGCGGTCGCCCTTCCCCACGCCGAGCGTCTTGAGGACGTTCGCGAACTTGCACACCTCGCGGTGGAGGTCCTGGTACGTCAGCGTGCGGCTGTCGCCGGGCTCGCCCTCGAACACGATCGCGGCCTTGTTCTTCCGCGGCCCGGCGAGGTGCCGGTCGAGACAGTTGTAGCTCGCGTTGATCTGGCCGCCGACGAACCACTTCGCGTGCGGGGCGTTGCCCCAGTCGAGCACCTGCGACCACTTCTTGAACCAGTGGAGCGACCCGGCCTGCTCGGCCCAGAAGGCGTCGGGGTCGGCCTCCGCCCACGCGGCGAGCCGGTCCCGCTCCTTCGCGTCGACGTGCGCGGCCGCAACGAACGCCGCCGAGGGCGGGAACACGCGGGTTTCCTTCAGCACACTGGTGATGTTGTTGTCGCTCGACATGGCGGAGATCGTGGTCGTTGGGTGAGGTAGGTCGGTGGAATTCACCGCTTGGTATAACATACTGCCGGCGGGGAACCAACGACCATCGACCAACTACCCACGAACGAAGAACCATGTCTGATGCGTTCACCATCGCGGCCGTGCAGATGAAGATCGCCCCGGACCGCGAGGCGAACCTCGCGAACGCCGAGGCCGCGATCGCCGAGGCCGCGAAGCGGGGGGCGCAGGTCGTGTGCCTGCCCGAGCTGTTCACCGGGTACTACTTCTGCCAGCAGGAAGACGTCGCGCTGTTCGACCTCGCCGAGCCGATCCCCGGCCCGAGCGAGGAGCGGCTCGCGGCGGCGGCGAAGAAAAACAGCGTCGTCGTCGTCGGCTCGCTGTTCGAGAAGCGGATGGCCGGCGTGTACCACAACACCGCCACGGTCCACAGCGCGAAGGGCGAGCTGATGGGCATCTACCGCAAGATGCACATCCCGGACGACCCGCTGTTCCTCGAAAAGTTCTACTTCACCCCCGGCGACCTCGGGTTCAAGGTGTTCGCCACCCCGGCGGCGAAGGTCGGCACGCTCGTGTGCTGGGACCAGTGGTACCCCGAGGCCGCCCGGCTCACGGCGCTCCAGGGGGCCGAGGTGATCTTCTACCCGACCGCGATCGGCTGGCACCCGCGGGAGAAGGCCGAGTTCGGCGAGGCGCAGCACTCGGCCTGGGAGACGAGCATGCGGGGCCACGCGATCGCCAACGGCACCTACGTGTGCGGGGTGAACCGCGTCGGCCACGAGGTCATCGTCGGCGAGGGGCTGGAGTTCTGGGGCGGGTCGTTCGTCAGCGACCCGTTCGGCCGCGTGGTCGCCAAGGCGAGCCACGACAAGGAAGAGGTCCTCGTGGTGACGTGCTCGCGCAAGCACATGGAGGACGTGCGGCGGAACTGGCCGTTCTTCCGCGACCGCCGCATCGATGCCTACGCGGGCGTGACGAAGCGCGTCGCGGACTGAGCCGATCGGCCGGGTGACCGTCGTCGTTGCCGTGAGCGTCTCATCCCGAATCGCAGGGATTCGTTTCTTTGTTGGTGGGGCAGGCATTCTTGCCTGCCTCCGGACGCCTTCGGAGGCAGGCAAGAATGCCTGCCCCACCATGAGCAACTGATCCACGCGATCCGGCATCATCCGGCTGACGCGGTCGCCGGCCCCGCGGGTACCCGTCGGGGCCGGTCCCCGCCCCGCCCAATCCCGCCTTCTTCGTACCGACACGAGCCGCCGGGGCCGGGCGGATACAATGACCCCTTACACACGGTTCCCCGAGGGTTCCCCGCACCGATGGCCAGTCTGATCCAGCTCACGCGAGCGTCCAAGCACTACGGCGACCAGGTCCTGCTCGACGGGGCCGAGGCGACCATCAGCGACAACACCAAGGTCGGGTTCATCGGCCGCAACGGGGCCGGCAAGAGCACCACCCTCCGCATCATCCTGGGCGAGGAGGAACTCGACAGCGGCGAGGTCTCGCTCCACCCGAGCCTCCGCGTCGGCTACCTGCGGCAGCACGACCCGTTCCTCCCCGGCGAGACGTCCCTCGAGTTCCTGATGCGGGACAGCGGGCAACCGGACTGGAAGTGCGGCGAGGTCGCCGGCCAGTTCGAAATCAAGGGCTCGTACCTCGACGGCCCCGTCGCCAAGCTGTCCGGCGGGTGGCAGACCCGCCTCAAGCTCGCCGCCCTGCTCCTCCACGAGCCGAACCTGCTGGTCCTCGACGAGCCCACCAACTTCCTCGACCTGCGGACCCAGATCCTCCTCGAGCACTTCCTCCGCGAGTTCCGCGCGGCGTGCCTCATCGTGTCGCACGACCGGACGTTCCTGAACGCCACCTGCACGCACACCCTGTGCCTGTCCCGCGGCAAGCTTACGTCGTTCCCCGGGAAGGTCGACGCGTTCCTCGACTTCCAGAAGGAGAACCGCGAGCGGGAGCAGCGGTCGAACGCCGCCGTGCTTGCCAAGCGGAAGCACCTGGAGGACTTCATCGCCCGGAACAAGGCCCGCGCTTCCACGGCCGGCCTCGCGCAGTCGAAGGCCAAGGCGCTGGAGAAGCTCGAACTCGCCGAGGTGTCCGGCGACGAGCCCGTTCCGACGATCCGCCCGCCCCGGGTCGAGCCCCGCAAGGGGACCGCGCTGCGGTGCCGCGACCTCACGATCGGGTACCCGGACCGGGCCGTGGCGGCCGGCGTGCAACTGGAGATCGAGCACGGGTCGCGGGCCGCGGTCGTCGGCGACAACGGCCAGGGGAAGACGACGTTCCTCCGCACCCTCGTGGACTCGCTCAAGCCGCTCGCCGGCGAGGTCCGGTGGGGCCACGGGTGCAAGGTCGGGGTGTACGCCCAGCACGTCTACACCAGCCTGCCCGAGAAGAAGACGGTCGTGGACCACCTCCGCGACGTGGCCGCGTTCGGCAAGAAGGAGCAGGACATCCTGGAGGTCGCCGGGTCGCTGCTGTTCCGCGGGTCGGACGTCAAGAAGCCGGTCTCGATCCTCTCCGGCGGCGAGCGCGCCCGGCTGTGCCTCGCGGGGCTGCTCCTGAGCGACTCCAACGTGCTGATCCTCGACGAACCCGGGAACCACCTCGACGTGGACACCGTGGACGCGCTCGTGGACGCGCTCCGGGAGTACCAGGGCACGGTCGTCTTCACGAGCCACGACCGGCACTTCACGACCCGCGTCGCGACGTGCATCGTCGAGGTCCGCGAGGGGAAGGTGCTCAACTACACCGGGAAGTACGAGGACTACGTCTACCGGGTCAACAAGGAGATCGAGGCCGGCGAGCGCGAGCAGGCCGCGACCCGGACCCGGCTCCCAGACGAGGTCGCGAAGGCCCGGCCGTCGGCCCGCGGCCCGCAGAGGACCGAGAAGGAACTCCGCAAGGAACTGAAGGCGCTGGAGCGGACCATCGCCCAGCTCGACGAGCAGCGCCGCGGGCTGACCACGGCGCTCGCGAAGACGAACGACCCCTCCGAGGCGGAGCGGCTCCAGAACGAGGTCGACGACCTCACGCTCCAGATCGACCCGGCCGAGGAGCGGTGGGTCGAGTTGAACGCCGAGATCGAGAGCCTGGAGTAAGCGTGATCCCGAATCGCCGGTACCTGGGACCTCTTCCGTATCCGGTCACTGTGACGCCGGGCCGGTGGGACTCGCACCGGCCCGGCGTCACAGTGACCGGCTCCTTCGCTTCGCGACGCGGCCACATACCTCCCGTGTCGAAACCCTGAGCGTGGTCCGCGAATGGTTCCGGACTTTCGGCGCGCCGCGTGCATACCTTTCCCCCGGGTAGCATGGCCGCTCACTCGACGTAAATGCCAACAGGTACGCGAGTCGCGTCATTGCACCCCTGCGGCACGGGAAACACTCACGTTTGTCATTCCGGACAAGTGTGTTGATTCCGGTGTTCAGGATGGTTCCGGAAGTGGGGTGTGCCACCGGGCCGGAACAAAGTGTAACGGCTTGAGGATTCTCGCAAGAGTGACCGCCGCGGCCGGTACATCCAGGAGTAAGGGGCGCAACTTACCGCCCCGGCCGCGTTCGAGAGTATCGAGACGCGGCAACAAGGAGATTCACCATGAAACGCATCGTGATGGCGGCGGCGGTTGTTTTGGGGTTGGGGTTCGTTTCCGCGGAAAAGGCCGACGCTCAGATCGTGTACGGCTACCGCGCCCCGGGCTACGGCGGCATTTACTCGGGCGGCACGGCCTACGCCCCAGGTGCGGTCCAGAGTTACAACAGCTTCTACTCGCCGTACACCGGCACGGTACAGCGGCAGGCGTACTACAGCAACATGTTCGGTCAGACGTACACCCGCGGGTACGGCTACAACCCCTGGAACGGCCAGGGGTACAACTACCAGTACTACCAGCCGAACTGGTTCACCCCGGCGTTTGGCGGCTACAACTACGGGTTCCGCCGGTGGTGATCGCGCCGAAATTGGACTGACAAAGACTGCGGGCCGCGGGGTAACTCCCGCGGCCCGCTCGCGTTCGGCGTCACGAGAGCGCCTCGGCCTCGTCTGGCCTGGTGTCATCGCCCTTTGCTGTCACTTCGAACCGCGGCAGTTCCGGGAGCCCGAGATACGCCCGTGCCGCGATGGTCCGGTTCATCAGGTAGATGCGGGTCTTGAGGTGCTCGGTCAGCACATCATGTGGGATCGTCTCGGCCTCCGACACACCAACGAGGATCGGCCGGCGAACGTCCCGCGGCTTGTTCTTCGTCGGCTTCCCGTTGAAGTACGACATGTAACTCCCCCACCCGCCCTCGATCCAGCAGGCGAACACCGGGGTGTTCGGGCGGGCCTTCAGAATCTGCCACACCCCCTGCCCGTACCGCCGCAGCGGTTGCTCCTCGGTACGCCGCAAGTACCCCTCGGGGAAGATGACCACGCACTCGCCGCGGTCCAGGGCGGCGATGGCGTCCTGGAGTTCCGTGGCGTCCCGCTTGATGGCCTTCTCCGGCACGCGGATGACCCCGAACGCCACCATGATGCGCCGTAACCCGGGGAGATCGTAAAACGCGGCCGTCATCATGGGCGTGATCGGCCGCGGGATCACCTTGCCGAGGAACCCGGGGTCCATCCAGCAGGCGTGGTTGGCGATCACGAGGCACGGGCCGGTCTGCGGGAAGTTGGCCAGGCCAGGGCCGCGGCCGCGGATCGCGTAGGCGAGCCAGACGAGGGGTTCCAGCGACAACTCGAACCACGGGCGGAACAGCCGCGTCGCGGTCCACGCCACGAGGACCATCGCGACGGCCATCAGGTAGTACCCGGCCGGGTCGAACGGGCGCCCGCGGGACACGAACAGCCACGCGACCCCGCCGCCCAGCACCGCGGCGAAAAGGATCGCCGTCGTTTCCTCGCCCGGTTGCGGTCCGCGGCGGCCCCGGGCCAGCGCCCCGACGATCACGCCGAGCGGCAACCCGTGTGCCCACCCCGGCCATTCCCCGTGAACGACCGCCACGCACCAAACGACCGCGACGAGCCACACCGGCGCGAAGTAGGTAGCGAAGCCCAGTGCGCGGTACCGGGACCAGTACAGCATCGGGAGCAGCGCCCCCGCGGCGAGCCAGCCCACGAACGAGGTCACGGCGACCTTCCGCTCGTCCGTGGTCGGCGTGTCCGCGACGAGGAGTGCGACCGACGGGAGCGCGGCGCACACGAGCGCGGCCGCGGTCAGACCCGCCAATCGCTCCCGGCGGAGTTGCGGTGATTCGGTTTCCGGATTCGGCATGGCGGGTCCACCGGGCGAACAGAGCGAGTGCGTGGGGGTCGGTTTACCCCAAGCGCCCCCCTTCCGCAAGCCGCACAACCGGCAACTCCCGCACGCCGGCCGACCGGATCGCCCGGAGTTTGACTCAACTTCCCCACAACGGGACGCGGGTCGGTCTAGAATCGAGCGACGGGATTGTTCGCCCGAGGAGGAATGCCATGATTCGCCGCCGCTTGATCCTCGCCACCGCCGCCTCGGGACTACTGTTCACGGCGAGCTGCAAGCACAAGTGCTGCCTGAACGACCCGCAGAACCGCCCGAGCCCGTTCCGGCCGCAAGCTCCTAACAGCCCGTTCCTGCTGCCGCCGGCCAACGTCCCGACCGCCCCCGTGCCGGTCGCACCACCGGTGACCGGCCCGATCGTGCCGGGCGTCGGCCCCGGTGCCAGCCAGAACTTTTCCTCGCCGCCGAGCCAGTCGTCCAAGCCCGCGCCAGAGGTGCTGCTCCCGGACCCGATCCCGGGCGGTGCGTCGCGGAGCTTCTCGCCGAGCAACTCCGGTCAGGGGCTCCTCGGCGGCCCGACCCAACCGAAGACCGAGCCGCCGGTCGCCAGGCCCGCGGGCGCGACCACCGGTCTCCCCGGGTTCGTCAAGGTCGAGAACGGGACCGCGTCGGGCCGCAAGCCGACGCTCGACGGCTTCGACACGCTGAAGCGCGGCGGCTATCGCACCGTGGTGTACTTGCACCCGGCGGGGGCCGACGTGTCCGCGGCCCGCGACGTGGCCGAGGCCCGCGGGCTCACGTTCCTGGCGATCGAGGCGACGCCCGAGAAGTTGGCCGAGAGCCTCACCGCGTTCAACGCCGCGGTCGGTGACAGGGCCAACCGGCCGGTCTACACCTTCGACGACGACGGCGTGCGGACTGGCGCGCTGTGGTACCTGCACTTCCGAACGGTTGACGCGATGAACGACGACGCGGCCCGGGTCCGGGCTCGGCCGCTCGGTCTCACCAGCGAGGGCGACGAGGCCAAGGCGTTCAACCTCGCGATCCAGCGCCACCTCGAAACCCGCTGACCGGAATCCCAGCGGAGCCGACCGGCGAATCGCTACACCAAGCGGATGCGGTTCGCCTTCCCGGTCGCCGTCGCGGCGCTGATCGCCCTGAGCCTGCCCGCCGTTGGCGTGCTGACCGCCGATGCGGCCGGGTACGGCCCCGACCTCAACACCTGGCTCGAAACCCGCGGCGGGCTGTCCCACCACCTCGCCGTTTCGCTCCCCGCCGCGTTCGTGCTCCTGGCGGTGCCGCTTGGTCTCGTCGTCCTCCACCTGCTCCGGCTGCGCCGCACGCCGGTGGTCGTGTCCAGCACGCTGTTCTGGCGGGCGAGTACCGAGGACCTGAGCGCCAACGCCCTGCTCCGCTGGCTCCAGCGGACCGTCCCGCTCCTGCTGCAACTCCTCGCAGCGTTCCTCTTCGCGTACGGCGTCCTCGGCCCGCGGTTGCACGCGGCGCTCGGGTCTGGCAAGCACTTCATCATCCTGATCGACAACTCAGCGAGCATGGCCGCGACCGACGCGGGGCCGTCGCGCCTCGACTGGGCGAAGGCCGAGGCCCTCAAGCGGATCGACGCCGCGGCCGAGGGCGACGTCGGCATGGTCGTCGCCTTCAACCGCGCGGCCGAGATCCGCCAGAGCTACACGGCCGATCGCGAACTGCTCCGCGCCGCCGTTCGTGGGGTGCGGCAGTCGGTGGGGCAGACGCGGCTCGACGAGGCGCTCCGGCTCGCGGCCGGCCTGGCGAACCCGACGAGCTCGACCGAGAACGAGGCCGCCCGGCCGCCGAACGCCGACCCCGGCAAGGAGCGGACGTACGTCCCGGCCGAGGGCGTCGCCGCCGAAGTCCACCTCTACACCGACGGCGGCTTCCCGCCCGTGGCCGACTTCTCGCTCGCGAACCTGGCGCTGGAGTACCACGCGCCGCCTGTCGCGGAGAAGTCGAACAACGTCGCGGTTGTGCGCCTGGAGGCTGCCAGTGGCGAAGCGGGGCAACTGAGTGTGACCGCGGCCGTGCGGAACTACCGCGACACAACGGTCGAGGTCTCGGTTCAGCTCGATGCGGTCGACGGCTCGCGGGCCGTGCGGAGCTACACGAAGCCCGTGCGGTTGAACGCGGCCGAAACCGCCGAGGTCGAGTTCACGGTCCCCGACCCGGAGCTGCCGCTGCGGGTCACGCTCGAAGGTGCGGCCGACTCGCTCGCGCTCGATGACGCGGCGTGGGTCGTGCCCGCAGTCGCCCGCAAGGCCCGGGTCGCCGTGTACGGCCCAAAGAACCCAGTGCTGGATGCGTTCCTCGGCTCGGCCGAGACCCGCAAGGTCGCGGACGTCACGCGACTCGGTACAGCCGACCTCGCCGACCCCGCGAAGTACCTCGACCCGGCCCGCAACGGCCGGTTCGACCTCGTGGTCTTCGACCGCTGCGCGCCCACCGACCTGCCCCGGGCCAACACGCTGTTCATCGGCTCGCGCCCGCCGGGTATCGGAGTTGGTGCGACCGTGAAGAACCCGCGGATCGTGGGTTGGGCCGGCGGGCACCCCGTCACCCGCGGGCTCCGCGACCTGTACGCGGTGCCGATCGCCGGGGCGGCTCGGCTCACCAACCTGCCGCCGGGGACCGAGCGAATCCTCGAATCCGACGGCAACGTCGTGCTGCTCGCCGGCGTGCCGCGGCCGCCGTTCACCGACCTCGTACTCGCCTTCCCGATCCTCGACGACGCGGGCAAGTGGAACACGCTCTGGCCGCTCGAACCGAGCTTCGTGCTGTTTCTGCGGAACGTGCTGCGGGCCTACGGCAACGTGCGCGAAGGGATCACAACCGACGTGACCCGGGCCGGGGACAGCGTCCCGCTCCGCTGCGCGCCGGGGAGGCGCGTGACGGTCGCTGCCCCCGGCGGCCGCACGGTGTCGCTGGAACCGACCGACCGCGGGGAGGCCACGTTCACCGACACCGCGGACCTCGGGCTATACACCGCGACCGACGGGAGCGAGACGCATCGGTTCGCGGTGAACCTGCTCGCCGCCGAGGAGAGCGACCTGTCGCCGCACCCGACGGTGATCGTCGGCAGCCAGACGGCGACCGCCGGAGAGGTGCGCCGGCCGCCCCGCGAGTTGTGGAAGTGGGCCGTACTCGCGGCGCTGCTGGTGCTGATGGCCGAGTGGTGGGTGTACGCCTCGCGGGTGCGTTGAGAGAACCTGTGGAACCGGGCACGGCGGTGGGTGTTGTCGGAGCGAGCGCGCGGGCCGCGGTCCACTCGCTGGCTCGCGACGGGTACAGGGCGTGGGCCGTCGACCTGTTCGGCGACCGCGACCTGGCGATGGTCGCCGCGTGCGCCGTGTGCCCACTCGACGAGTACCCCGCCGCCCTGCCCCGCCTCGCGGCGCAGTTCCCGCCCGGCCCAGTCATCTACACGGGCGGGCTCGAAAACCACCCGCGGGTTGTCGCGGAACTCGCAGCGTCCCACGAGTTGTGGGGCACCGCGCCCGATGCTCTCGAACGAGTGCGCGACCCGCACCAGCTTTTCCCGGCGCTCGCGGCCGCGGGCTTCGCGGTGCCAATGTTGGTGCCGCGCGACGCGCCTTGCCCCGTGACCGGCCTCTGGCTGCGCAAGCCGATCCGTTCCGGTGGCGGCCTCGACATTCGCTTCGCCCGGCCCGGCGAGTCGGCCACGCCAAACCACATCTTTCAGGAGTTCATCGACGGGCGGCCGCTGTCCGCGGTGTGCGGTGAGAGCGCCGTGCTCACCGGCGTGACGGAACCGCTTGCCGGTGAGCCCTGGCTCCACGCGCGGGATTTCGCGTACTGTGGGAACGTCGGCCCGGTTCCGACCGACAGGAATCTGGAAGGCGAACTGCTGAACCTGTACCGGGCGCTGGTGGCGGACGTCGGCCTGCGCGGATTGTTCAATGTCGACTTCATTCTCCGCGACGGGCGCGTCGTGCCGATCGAGGTGAACCCGCGTTACTCGGCGTCGACCGAGGTGTTGGAACACGCCCTCGGCCGGTCGGTGTTCGTCCCCTTACCGCCTCGTCGGACCGGCCCACAGTCGGTCGGCAAAGCGATCTACTACGCCCCACACGACCTCTCGTTCCCCGCGAGCGGCCCGTGGGACGCGGACCTCGCGGCGCCGTTCGACCCTTGGCGGCTCCCGGCGTACGCGGACGTCCCCGCACCGGGTACAGTCGTTCCGTCGGGACACCCCGTGATCTCGATCTTCGCCCCGGGTCAGTCGGCCGCGGAGTGCCGCGAGCGGCTACAATCACGCGCACGGGAACTCGACCTGCTCTTCGCGGAACCTGCCACATGACACTCAACGAACGCGCCAAACTCGTCGCCGACGAACTCGAATCGCACGCCGACCGCCTCCGCGTTGCGGTGTCAAAGGTCGCCGGGGCCCGCGTGATCGACTGCGGCGGGGCGGTCACCGGCAGCCTCGCGGCGGGGCTCGCGATGGCCCGCGTGTGCCTCGGCGACCTCGCGGACGTGGCCTACGTCCCGTGCCCGATGCCCGAGGTCGGCGGTCCGGCCGTGCAGGTGACGACCGATGACCCGGTGCGGGCGTGCCTCGCGTCCCAGTACGCCGGGTGGCAGGTGAGCGTCGGGAAGTTCTTCGCCATGGGGTCGGGACCGATGCGGGCGCTCGCGGCCCGCGAGGACATCTTCCAACACATTCCGGGCAGGGAATCGGCCCCGTGCGCCGTTGGCGTTCTGGAGGCGACCAACCACCCGACCGACGAGGTGGTCGCGTCCATCGTGGCGAAGCTCCCGCCGGTCGCCGAGCACCTCACCCTCCTGGTCGCGCCGGCCAGCAGCATCGCCGGCACCACGCAGGTCGTCGCGCGGTCGGTGGAGACCGCACTGCACAAGCTCCACGAACTGAAGTTCGACGTCACGCAGGTCGTCTCCGCGTACGGTGTCGCCCCACTGCCGCCGGTCGCGACGGACTTCGTGCAGGCCATCGGCCGCACCAACGACGCGATCCTCTACGGCGGCCGCGTCACGCTCTGGGTGCGGGCCGACGACGAGGTCCTCGCCGCGATCGGGCCGAAGGTGCCGTCGAACGCCTCGAAGGACCACGGGGCACCCTTCGCCGAGGTGTTCGCGAAGTACGGCGGCGACTTCTACAAGATCGACCCGATGCTGTTCTCGCCGGCCGAGGTCGAGTTCCGCAACCTGAAGACCGGCCGGTGCCACCGGTTCGGCAGCGTCGATCCCGGGATGGTCCGCAAGTCGTTCGGGATCGGCTGATGCGAATCGCGATTCTATCTGGCGGCACCGGCTGGCACGTGCAGGACGTGCTCCGGGCCGCCACCGAACTTGGGCACGCCGCGCAGATCGTGGACTTCCGCGCGCTCGCCGCGGGCGTGGAAGCGGAGCCACAACCACTCGCGGGGTTCGACGCGGTGCTCGTGCGCACCGTGCCGGCTGGGTCGCTGGAGCAGGTGATCTTTCGCATGGACGTGCTGCACGCCGCCGCGGCGCGAGGACTGCGCGTGGTGAACTCGCCGCGGGCCGTCGAGACGTGTGTGGACAAGTACCTCACGAACGTGCGGCTCGCGAACGCCGGGCTGCCGACGCCGCCCACGCACGTCGCCCAGCGCTCCGACGATGCCTTCGAGGCCTACGCCCGGCTCGGCGGCGACGTGGTCATCAAGCCGGTGTTCGGTGCGGAGGGCCGCGGGATGCAGCGGATCACCGACCGCGAACTCGCGTGGCGCACGTTCCGCGTGCTGGAGCAAACCGGCCAGCTCATCTACCAGCAGCAATTCATCGCGCACCCGGGGTACGACTACCGCGTGTTCGTGATGGCGGGCCGGTTGCGGGCGGCGATGCGGCGCATCGGCACCGACTGGCGCACGAACGTTGCCCAGGGCGGCCGCACGGAACGCGCCGAACTCAGTGACGCCACGGTGTCACTGGCGTTGGGTGCCGCCGAAGTTGTGGGCTGCGAGATCGCCGGCGTCGACTTGCTGCCGGGGCCGAGCGGCGAACTGTACGTCATCGAGGTGAACGCCGTACCCGGCTGGAAGGCACTCGCCGCGACGTGCGGCCTCGACGTGGCGAAGGAAGTGGTGCGCTTCGTTGTGGAGGGCGAGTGAATGGGCATCCTTGCACACAATGGGTCGTCTATTCTCGCTCAGGTCGCTTGCATTTGGGAAGCCACAGCGCGAAAGGTTGGGAACGTCCACCCTGGTGCATCATTCAAGGACGTGGAGTTCACCGATTTTCTGATCAGCGGTGCTGTACTCGGAGATGCCTTGCGAATGTTTCGGCGCAAGGCGGGTGGTCCCACTTTGGTCGGCGAATACGTCTTTTGGAGTGAGGCGAGCGGCTGGGTGGGATCGAACACGAACCTGGGGATCGCTCTCCTGCTCGCGCCCCTCGTTGATTCTGATCCGACTTGGGACTACCGCCGAAGTGTCGCCGAGGAACTCGGGGCGCTCCGTCGGTCGGATACGGTCCGCGTCTATCAAGCGATCCGCAGTGCCAATCCTGGCGGGCTCGGTGTCGCGCCCGAGCAGGACGTGCGGGCCGAGCCGACGGCCACGCTGCTCGAAGCGATGCGGCTCGCGGCGGATCGCGACATGGTTGCGCGGCAGTACGCCAACGGGTTCGCCGACGTCTTCGACTTCGGCGTGCCCGCGTTCCTCGCGGGGCTGGAGCGGTTCGGGTGCGTCGAGGCCGCGATCGTCGACTCGCAACTCCGCTGGCTCGCTGAGTACCCGGATTCGCTGATCGCGCGAAAGAGGGGTGCGGAGGTCGCGGCGGATGTGCAGAAACGCGCCGCGGAGGTGCTGCGGCGCGGCGGGCTCGCGACGCCCGAAGGCCGGCGGGCCGGCGTCGCACTCGACACGCACCTGCGGAGCGACGGCAACAAGCTGAACCCCGGAACCACCGCCGACCTGATCACCGCGTGCCTGTTCGTCGCGCTGCGGGAGAATAAGGTAGCACCGAACGCACCGTTCCGCTGGCACGTCACCGACTGGTTGTGAACCATGCCCACCGAGCGCTTCAAGGTCCACGTGACGAAAGACCACCTGGTCTTCTGCTGCGGGCACTTCATCAGCTACCACGGCCACAAGTGCGAGCGGCTCCACGGGCACAACTACCGGGCCGCCGTCGAGATCGAGGGGCCGCTCCAGGAGGACCACTACGTCTTCGACTTCGTCGCCCTCAAGGCCCGCACCAAGGCCATCACCGACGAACTCGACCACCACATGCTCCTCGCGACCAGGAACCCGGTCATCAGGGTCGATGAGTCGGCGGCGAAGGTGGACGTGACGTACCGCGACCGGGCGTGGCTGTTCCCGCGGGAGGACTGCGTCCTGCTGCCCATTGAGAACACGACTGCGGAGTTGATCGCCCGCTACATCGCCGGACGGTTGCTCGACGCGCTCAAGACGCACGAGAACTTCGTGCCCGAGGTGCTGCGGGTGGAGGTGGAGGAGGCCCCGGGCCAGAGCGCGACCGTCGAGTGGAGGCAGTAAGGGGCGCGGAAAATGATTCCGGGCGAGAGGGACACCCCTCTTCCGGAACCATTACGAAGTCCGGAATCAACCACACTTGACCGGAAGAAAGTCTATGAGAACATCTGCGGTCGCCCTGTGCATCGTCACAACTTGCCATCTGAATCGAACTTAGCGCCCACTGTGAAAAACCCCCACTCTGGTGTCGGCACCTGGGCTCTGGCTGGACGTCCGAAACGATCCGGACGACGCTCCGGAACCACTGCATCGGATCAACCGCCCGACGCCCCGTTGATGTCCGCGAGGAGTTTCTTCCCGAGGTCCGGGTTCGTCATGTACACGAACGCGGCGTAGCCCGAGAGCCGGGCGAGCGACTCGCCCTCCTTCAGCGGCTTGCCGGTCTTCAGCTTGTGGACCGCCGACCGCAGTTGCCGCCGCAGCGTGCGCGACACCCGCGGCGGGCCGTCGCCGTTGACCACGAGGCCGGTTACGCTCTGCCGGCCGCCGGTGCGGTGGACCCGCGTCTTCTCGGCCTTCACCTCGAACCCCTCGGCCGCGACGATCCGCGTCACGCACCCGATCATCGTGCCCAGCCGCGGCTTCCCCGTGTGTTCGGCGGGGAGGCTGAACGTCAGGTCGTCGGCGTACCGCGTGTACCGCCAGCCGAGCTTCTTCGCGAGCCCTTCCAAGCGCCGGTCGAGCCGCATGCACAGCGCGTTCGTGAGCGACGGGCTGGTCGGCGCGCCCTGCGGCAGGCACCGCGGCCCGAGTGAGACGTAGTACGTCTTCCCCTCCATCTCCACGATCTCGCGCGGCGCTTCGGTGCAGATCAGGGCGAGCAGCGTGCTGATGCCGTCGCGGTACCCGGCGCGGCGGAACACGCCCTTCACCCGCCGCACCGTCACCGTCGGGAAGAACTCTTTAATGTCCATCTTGAGGATGGCCCGCGCGTTCGCGTGGACCGCGGCGTTGCTGAGGATCGACCGGCCGACGAGGAACCCCTGCGCCGCGCCGTGGACCGGGAGCCGCTCGACGATGTTGTGCAGGACCCACCGCTGCGCCGCCTTGAGCCGCTTCTTCGGCGCCCAGATCGGCCGCTCGGTGCCGTCGCGCTTCGGGATCGTGAACCGGACGTAGTGCAGGCTCGTCGCCGCGTCGCGGTGGTACGCCATGCCCTTGAGTTGCGGGATCGTGAGGCCGAGCAGTTCGGCGAGCTGCTCGGGCTTGTCGATCGCGGGCAGCTCGTTCTCGGCGGCCCGCTCCTCGCTGTTGGGCGTGTCCCACTTGTCGGGCGCGGGGTCGTCGCTCCAGAACACGCCCTCGCCGAGGTGGACGATGTGGTTCGCCTTGTACGCGCCCCACGTCTCGCGGCGGAGCTTGCGGCGCTCGTCGGCCTCCTGCTTGAGCGCCTTCTTGTACCCGTCCTTCTCGCGGTCCGACATGCTGTCGGCGTCGCGGCGGGTGACGAGGAACCCGCGCTCCTTGAGCTGGGCGTCGATGTACGCCTTCATGCCCCCGGCCTGGACGATGAGCCGCCAGAGGACCATCGGGTCGGCGGCGGGGGGAGCGGGCGTGACGGTGGCGGTAGTCATGGTGGCTCGAAAGATAATTAACCACAGAGGCACGGAGACACAGAGAAGACCGAGACAGTGCCTTGAAGAACAGTCTTTCTCCTGTCCCTTCTGTGTCTCCGTGCCTCTGTGGTTAGTTCAATTCGGATCACTCGGCGATGGCGTCGAGGTAGCCCCTCGCGTCCAACTCGGCGAGCTTCGTGAAGTACGCGGAGCGGGCGTCGGTCTCGGTGTTGAACTTCATCGCCTGGAGCCGCATCGGTTGGCCCGACAGCCCCCAGCGGTACTTCACGCGGTCCCGTTCGAGCGAGATCTGCACGACGTGCTCGACCTCGCCGTCGCGCTTGGCGAACGCCCGGGTCTCGAACTTCACCGCGTCGTCGGTCTTCGCCTTCTTCGCTTCCTTCTCGGCGAACGCGAGCCGCAGCGCGATCAGGTGGACGCACGGGCCGGCCTTGATCCCGTGCTTGCGGAACCCGGCGCAGGTGCAGGTGACCTTCCGGACCTGGCCCTCGTCGGCGAGCACCATCTGCGGGCGGTAGTCGCGCTTGTCCTCTTCGACCGACACCTGCCCGGTGAGTTCCAGGCCGACCCCGGCGATGCGGTTCTCGCTCATGATCTTCACGGCCCCGCGGCGCGTCAGCAGGTCGTGCGCGACCTTCTCCCGCTGGTTGCGGAACTGGAGCCGGGCGAGGTCGAGCGGCTGCTCGGTGACGGGCCGGTAGCGGTACACGCCGTTGGCGATGTCGAACATCAGCTCGCCGTTCTGGCACCCGACCTGCACGGCCTCGACCAGCGCCGCGCCCTTCAGGCCGGTCCCGGCGGCGAGTTCGTTCGCGTCCGCCTTCCAGCGGTTCTCCTTGAGAAAGTTGACGACCTTCTTCGTCGGCTCGCCGTCCTGGGTCTTGCGGGGGAGCATGAGGTCGAACCCGAGGGCGCTCGACCAGTTCGCGCTGGTGAACCCGGTGAGCCCGAGTGTCAGCGTGATGTCACCGGCGCGGAACACCCAGAAGCTCGGGAGCCCGCTGCCGAGCAGGTACACGTCCACGCTCTCGACGAACGGCAGCAGCCGCTTCATGGTCATGAGCCGGCGGCGGCCCCACACGCGCACGAGCCGGGCGGCCCGCCCGCGGAACACGTCGCCGGTGGTGCTGAACACCGTCTCCCACGGCTCGGCGACGATCCGCGGCTGCTGGCCCGGCACCAGTTCGAACCGCAGGCCGCGCTTCTTGCCCTTGCGGTCGCCGTTCATCCGCAGGTGCCGCAGCACGTTGTACAGGTCCATCGGCGAGAGGTTGACGTGGTCGAACGGCAGCGTCGCCGCCGACTGCACCTGGAGGAACCCGCGGAGCCACGAGTCCGGCACCTGGAGCTTCTTTTCGAGCACGTCCTTGCGGCCCTCGGGCGTCGCCTTGGTGCCGTCGTGACCGATCGCGAACGACGTCTCGCGGTAGCCGCGGACCTGCTGCGTGCTGGAGTACAGCGCGTCGCTGAAGTCGATGTTGGTGGTGCCGAACGTGGGGAGCGCCCCTTGCGACTCCTCGAACGCGGACCGCTTGAACGCGAGGCAGGCGTAGGTGCTCTCGTCCTTGCCGAACGTCTCGAACAGCACTTGATCGGGGTGGACGCTGACGATCGGGTCGAGGATCGCCAGCGCCGTCGGGTCGTTCCGCAGCATCCACGCGAAGTACGCCTGCTGCGCGTGCCACACGCCGAGCGGGGCCGCGTCGCGCTTGAGCCGCAGGTACGCGATGTACTGGGTGCGGTCCTTCGGGGCGTACCGGAAGTCGCTGCCGACGATCGCGTACAGCGCCGACACGGCCTCGCGGAACCTCAAGGGATTCTTGAGCCGTCCCTCGAACCGCACCGGCGGCCGGTGGACGTTGCCGAACAGCTCGACCTGTGCGGCGTTGCCGGTGGTGAGTACGCGGCTCGCGCCGGCGTACCCGAACTGCGCGCCGGTGCTCGGCGGCGGCGGGGCCTCGCCGGTGTCTTCGGTCGCGGGCTCGGTCGTGGTGGCCATCGGTGCGCCTCGATTCGCTCGTCGCCGCTTGCCAGATCACGGCCCGGCAGCGGTGCTCTCCATTCTTGACCTCCCCCCTTGTGGGGGAGGTCGGCGAGTCTTCGAGCCGGGTGGGGGGTGAGTCGAACCTTTCGGAAGGGCTATCGTTGCCCCCCACCCGCCGCTCCGCGGCGACCTCCCCCACGAGGGGGGAGGTCAAGACCCAGGCCGTTACTTCGGCGTCGTCGGCTTCGCCTTCGCCGCTTTCGGCAGTGTCGCGAGGGTGTTCGCCGCGCCGCGCTTGCGGGCGCGCTTCGACCGCCGCAGCGCCCGCCACGCGGCCTTGCGCACTTCCTTGTCGTCGTCCTTCGCGGTGCCGACCTCGACCAGCACCGCCTCGGCCGCTTCGAGCGCCATCACGCCCAGCCCCTCGACGGCCCCGAGCCGGGTCACGTCCGGCTGCTTGCGGTCCCTGGCGACGGCCGCGAGCGTCTTCACGTCCTTCTCGTCCACGAGCAGCGGCAGCACGACGGGCTGATAATGCACCTGCGCGGCGGCGCCCGCAACGTCGGCAGCGTGGATTGCTTTCGCGGCGACGAGCCGGTTGAAGCTCGGGCGGTCCGAGAGCAGCTTGTCGGCGAGCTTCGCGCCGCGCTTTGCGTCGTACCGTGCGACGAGTTCGGCGGCGAGAACGCGAACGTCGGCGTCGGGGCCGGTGGTGAGTGTTTCGAGCACGTCGAGGATCGCCGGCGTGACCTTCCCCGCCGTGAGGCACCGGGCCGCTTCGAGGCGGATGCCCTTGGCGAGGAAGTCGTCGGGCCGCGACTTCGCGATGTCGGCGAGCACCTGCCCCGGCACGCCGACGCGTCCGGCGGTGTGCAGCAGGCTCTGCACGCACTCGCCGATCCGCGGGAGGCTCACGCCGCGCTTGTGCGCCGTGGTGGCGTCGCCGTAATCCTCGTCGTCGTCGTCGTCGAAATCGTCGTCGTCATCTTCATCGAAGTCGTCGTCCTCGTCGGTGTTAACGGCCCCCAGGCCGCCGGCCTTGACGCGCTCCTCCTGCCACACTTTCCACCACTTCTCGAGCGCGGTGCCGACCGCCTTCTTCACGCCCGCGTCGGGCTCCTTGACGCGGCCGAGCAACCGCGTGGCGAGCCGTACGGTGCCGTCGTCGGCGTGCGACAGTGCGGCGACCGCTTCCTTCACCGGCAGGTCGGGCCGCGTGAGTAGCGCCGATTCGAGTTGCTCCTGCACCTTCTCGGGGACGAGCGGGAACACCTCCATGATGCGGAGCGGGTCGCCGCGCTTGACGACCGCCTCGACGGCGTCCTCGTCGTCGCCGGGGGTCTTGATCTGGACGTTCGCCCGCGGGTTCTGGAGCAGGTGGTAGTGCGGGTCGAGCGACGCGCTGCCCCACAGCCGCCGGGCGCTGGCGAACGCGGCGGCGACGTGCTCGTTGTCGCCGTCGGTGCGGAGGAGCTTTAGCAGCGCCTCGCGGGTCGCCGGGTCGTCGTTGAACCCGAGTTGCCGCGCGGCCGTGTGCTTGATGCTGCGGACCTGGTAGTACCCGCCCTTCGCGTTGAGCCGCGAGCGCACGAGGTCCCACCCGGCCGGCGTGTCGAAGTACCGCAGCCCGACGAGCGCCCGCTGCGCGACGGAGCCGAACCCCTTCGCGAGCCGTTCGAGCGTCTGGAACACCTTGTCGGCCTGCGGCGACTTCTTGAGGTGGCCGATGGCTTCCGCGGCGGCGTCTTGCAGCGGGTTGCCGTCCTCGCTCGCGAGCGCGAGCAACTTGTCGACGGCCCGCGGGTCGCCGAGTTCGCCCAGCGCCTGGACCGCCCGCGTGCGGTGGCTCGCGTCTTCGAGGTACTCGATCCCCGAGAGGAGTACCTGCATCCCCTCGGGCCGCTTGCCGCGGGCGAGCCCTTCGGCGGCGAGGAACTGCGTGACCGGGTTCTTGTGCTTCACCGCCTTCTGCAGCGGCTCGACGGGCGCGGCCCGCTTGCGGAACCGCCACCCGGCCGCTTCAACCGCCGCGTCACGGAGCGCCGCGCTCGGGCTCGTGCAGAGCGTCGCCAGGACCGGATCGACGGTGTTGCCGAGCGACCACCGTGCGAGCTTCATCAGGTCGTTGGCGACGTAGTCGGTCGCGCCGGCGGCGAACGCCCGCTCGATGAGCTTCGCCAGCACCGCGTCGTGCCGCGGGTGCTGGTTCTTCGCCCACCCGCGGTCGGCCGGGGTCTCGTCCTCGGGGTCGCCGATCCGCTGGTCGTACCCGCTTACCGTGAGGAGTGCGGCGAAGATGTCGTTCTGGAGTTCCTTGCGGCGGTCGAGCAGGAGCAGGAGGCGGTCGGCGGTCGCGGGGACGCGGAAGTTCGCGGCCTGCCGAATCAGGTTCGGCACCTGAGCCGTGTTGGTCGGGTCGTTCTCGATGCGGTCGATGAAGGCGTCGGCGGCCCGCTTGTCGCCGAGCCCCGCGAGCGCGCTTGTGATCGCGTTCTGCCGGGCGGCGTCGTGCGCCTCGGCGAGGAACTTCACGAGTGCGTCGTAGGCGGCGGTGTCCTTCTTGCCGGCGAGTTCGAACGCGGCCCGCTCGCGGACCTTCCGATACCGCGACTCCACCGCCGCCCGCAGCGCCTTCTTCGCGTCGTCGCCCGCCTCGTACTCGGCCGAGAGCCACTCGACCGCCGCGAGCCGCATGGGCTCGTGGACCGCGTCGAGCGCCTTCTTCGCGGTCGGTACCTTGCCCTGGCGGTCGCGGAGCAGCTTCGCCGCTTCAATCGACAGGTCATCAGAGCGGGTCAGCATGACGCGCTCGAGCACCGCCTCGCCCTTCTTCGCGGACGTGCCGTCGGTGAGGAGTTCGAGCCCCTTCACGCCGAGGTCGGTGAACCCGGCCTCGAGCGCCTCGGCCCCGAGTGCGGCCCGGTCCATGCCGAGCGAAAGGAGGTGGTCGAACGCCTGCGTGCGGACCCCCTGGTTCGGGTCGCCCATCGCCTGTGCGAGTACCGGCTGCGCCGAGCGGGCGTACTGCGTGTCCTTCGCCGCGATCGCGTGGATGCGGCTCAGCGCCGTCTGCCGGACCTTGCCGATCGGCTGGCCGCCGCCGCTCGCGCCCTGCTCGCGGACGAGGCCAACGTACCCGCCGAAGGCGAGTTCGCGGAGCTGGGCCGGTGTGAGCTTCGACGGGACCGGCACGCCGGCCGTCTTCGCGGCGTCGCGGGCGGCGGCGATCTCGGCCGCGAACCGTGCGGAGTGGACCGCCCACGCCGCGTTCCACTCGGCCTGCTCCTTGTTGTCGAACAGCCCGAGCAAGAGCGCCGTGCGGGCCTTGAGTTGCGGCGGCGCGAAGGCGAGCAAGCTCGCGAGGTCGTCGACGACTTCCGGGGCGACCTTCCACGGGGTGTCGTCGCCGCGGTCGTTCACCTCCTTGATGACGAAGTCGCGGAAGGCGACCGGGTCGGCGAACGCTTCGAGCGCCTGCGCCCCGGTGAGCCGGAACCGCGGCCCCTTGGCCGAGACGCACTCGATGCACTTCTCGGGCTGGCCGTCGGTGTCCTTGAGTTCGAGGAGCAGCGTCGCGAGCAGCGCCCGGTCGCGGAGCTTCTCGTCGGCGCTGTCGAGGTACACCGTCGCGGCGACGCCGGCCGCGGCCCCGAGCGCGACCATCGCGGTGAACTGCTCGGCCGGCACGAGGACGTTCCCGGCGTCGGACCGCACCAGTGGCGCGACGGTCGCGTCGCCGAGGTACGCCAGCCCGAGCGCGCCGCGGAACTTCACCTCCGGGTCGTGGTGCCCCATCGCGGTTCGCAGTGACGCCGCGGTGTCACCGCGGGCGATCCACACGAGCGCGCCGGCGGCCGCCTTGCGGAGCCGCGCGTGCGTGGAGTCGATGAGCGGCGCGACGAGCGGCAGCGCCCGCGGGTCGCCGAGGTCGCCGAGGCCGTTGAGCGCGAGTTCCGCGGCGTCGAGCCAGTCGCCGACCCGCTCCTTGAACTGCGGCTCGGGGGCGGTGGCGAGTTCCTTTAGCGCGTCGAAGCTGCTCGGGTCGCCGTGGTGCGCCAGCGCCGCGGCGGCGCGCACGCGGATGTCGGCCCGCTCGGACTTCAGCGCTTCCTTCAGTGCGGCCTTGGCGTCGTCGTCGACGAGGGCGTTGACCGCGAGCAGCCGCACCTCGCGGTCGGCGTCGGCGATCGCCCGCAGCAGCACCTGCTGGGCCGCCTTCGAGTGCTTCTTGATGAGCGCCTCGACGGCGAGCTTGCGGGCGTCGGCGTACCGCGACCCGAGCGCCGTTTCGAGGACCGGGATCTCCTTGTTCTTCTTGGTCGCGAACTCGAACGCCTCCTTGCGGAGCCCCGGGTCGGCGTCGTTGAAGAACTCGTACAGCAAGGGGGCCGACCAGTCTTCCTTCTCCTGCGCGACCACCTCGGTGAGCGCCTCGCGGCGAACGTCCGGGTGAATGGATTGCAGCGCGAACCGCAGCGTGTCGGCCCCGCCGCCGGCGATCTTCAGGTTGAGCGCCGACTTGAACGCCTCGCCCCGCACCCCCGGCGCGCTGTCGTTCAGTGCGCGAACGAGGAGGTCCCACCCGGGCTCGCCCGCGGCGGCCGGTTTCTTCTTCTTGATCGCGTCGAGCAGGGTCGAGAGCCCGCGGCGGCGCACGTCCTCGTCGTGCGCGGTCAGGCCGGACTCGGCGACCGACAGCGGGGTCTTCGCGAAGATCTTGGCGAGCGCGGTGTACGCGGCGTCGCGGACGCTCGCCTCCTTGTCGAACAGCATCGACCGGAGCCGGTTCACGGCGCGCTCGTCGTCGAGCGCCGCGAGCGCGCGGCACACCTCGACGCGGGCGCTCACGTCCTCCTCGCGGCTCAGTTGGAGCAGGAGCCCGAACGCCCGCGGGTCGCCGAGAACCGCGAGCCCGCGTGCGCCCCGCAAGCACGTGTCGAGCGCGCGGCTCGCCGTCGCCTGCAGCAGCGTGTCGTAGTCGGTTGGGGTGAGCGCGGCCTTCGCGTCGGGCGCGACCGGCGGCGCGGGCGTGTCGGGCTTGTCGACCCGCTCCAGCTCGTTGATCTGGCGGTTCAGTTCGGGGTCGCCGGCCCGCAGCACCTTCGCGAGGAGCGGCTTCGAGGTCACCGACAGGAGGAACGCGACCTTGCGGACGCCCGTGTCCTCGTCCTCGAGCCGGCGGCGGATCGCGGACTGCACCGCGGGGTCTTCGAGGAGTTTCCGCTCCGAGGTGCGAACGAGCGCGGCGGCGCGGACGTCGCCGTGCTTCGACGTGAGGGCCGTCAGGCTCGCGGCGGGGCTCTTCGCGTCGTACACCGATTCGAGCGCCGCCAGCGCCGCCTTGCGCACGTCCCACGTCTGCGCGTTCAGCGCGTCAACGAGGCGGGTGAGTGCCTGGTCGTCCTTCTTCGCGAGCGGCTCGAGCGCCTTCACGGCCTTGACGCCGACATCGGGATGTCCGGTCTTGAGCGCGAGGTCGATCGGGCCGAGGTCCGGCTTGAGCGGCTTGAACAGCCCCTCGAATGCGAGCACGCGGACCTTGCCGTCGCCGTGGCCGATGGCGCGTTCGAGGACCTTCACGACCCGCGGGTTGTTGCTCTCGATGAGCAACTTCGTCGCCGCGAGCCGCAGCGCCGGGTCCGGGTCTTTGGTGACCTGCTCGCCGATGGTGTCGAGGCTCGCGTTGTCCCTCCACGCGGCGAGCGTCTCCAGTGCCTTCCCGCGGCGCTTCGGGTCGTGCTGCTGCGCGAGTTCGTTCTTCACCCACGCGGCGACCCCGTGGATCTTGAAGTACGCGGGGTCGTCGGGGAACTTGCCGTCGGCGTCGAGCTTGAACAGGCGGATGGTGTTGTCGTCGCAGCACGCGGCGAGGTGCGGCTGGTTGTAGACGGTGACGACCGCGAGCGCGACGACCTTCCCGCACTCGTCCTTCAGCGTGCTCGGCTTGATCGCGCCGGCCCGCGGCCAGTTCTTGAGCGTCGCGTCGCGGCTGCCGGTGACGAACCGGTCGCCCGGCACCATGACCATCGCGGTCAGCACGTCCTCGTGGGTGTTCGCGCGGCCCTTGTCCTCGGGCTCCAGCGCGCCGCGGGCGAACGTGGTGTAGAGCTTGTTGTCGGCCCCGGCCGAGAAGAACCGCAGCTCCTCGGGCTCGAACATGAGCGCGGTGACGGGCCCCTCGTGCAGCTTCGCCGGCTCACCGGCCTCGAACTCGGCCTTGTCCTGCCCGTCGAACGCGACGACCGTGCCCTTCACCGTGCCGGCCGCGAGCCACGACTGCGTCTTGTCGGTCGCGAGGCAGGTGCCGTCCTCGGGCAACTCGAGCGTTTGAAGCACCTCGCCGCTCGCCTCGGAGACGAGGTCGATCTGCTTGCCGTGCAGGACCGCGAGCCGCTTGTTCGACACGGGAACGACCGCGGCGATGGCGCCCGCGAACGGCCCGGCGAGCGCCTTCACGGCCTTCTTGCACTCGTACAGCGTTCGGTCGGTGCCGGCGACGTAGACGGTGTTGCCGACGGCCGCGAGCGCGGTGCCCCCGAACTTCAGGTCGTCCTGTTGCAGCGTGAGCTTGTCGGCGTCGAGCCAGTACAGGGCGGTCGCCACGCCCTCGGGGTGGACGGTGACGAACGCGAGGCTCCCGCCGACGCCGACGGCCGCCCGGATGTCGCCGCGGTAGGTGAAGAACTTCTCGGGTGGCATGTGGGTATACTCTGTGAGTTCGCCGCCACGCCCACCCGTCGCGACGGGTGGGCGTGTGGCCGTCACGCCTTCTTCAGTTCCGGGTACTTGTGCCGGATGCGCGTGACCGCGACGAGGCACGCGGCGCGCTCGCTCGGCCCGCGGGAGGTCATGAACTCGTCGAGCAGCGGGAGGATGCCCCCGCCGAACGCCTTCTCCTCCAGCGCCAGGTCGCGCATCACCTCGACGAGATCGAGCTTCGCGCGGCGGGCCGGGAGCGGCTTCACGCTCACCACCTTGTCGGGCTTCGCGGCGCCCGGGTCGCCGCCCGGCTCGGCGCCGTCGTCCACCGCGTCCCGCGACTTCTCGGGCCGGCCCGGCGGGATCTCGAACAGGATGCGGCGGAGGAACTCGCTGAGCGACGGCCGCGGGGCCGGCCATTGCTCGGGCTTGTGCGGCACGCCCTCGCCGCGGGCCACCGCCGCCTTCTCCGCGTCCTTCTTCGCTTTTGCGCCGACGGTCGGCTTGGGCGGGGGCGGCGGCTTCCAGTCGGCCGTAACGCCGCGGTCCCGGTACACCGTCCAGAGTGCCCGGATCACGAACGCCCGCACCTTGCGGTCGGGGCTCTCCGACAGGCGGAACAGCTCCTCGGGCACCCGCAGCCGCGCCTGCCGCTTGATGAGTTCCATGCCGAGCGCCCGCGTCTCCTCGTCGTTCGACTCGCAGAACCGGTACACGGCGCTGGCTTCGAGCTTCGTGGCGTCGAGGCGGAACGGGCGGTTCGGCGGCGTGTCGTCGGCGAGCAGCGACTTCGCGACGAACCGCCGCACGTCCATGAACGGGATCTCGGACATCGCGACGAGGTGGTCGACGCCGGGGTTCCACCGGGCGAACTCGTACCCCGCGAGTTCGAGGGCGAAGTCGCGGAGCGGCTTGCGGGTCTCGCTGAACAGCGGGAACACGCGGTCGAGCGACAGGAACGCCGCGGGGATGTCTGCCCCGGGGTCGACCGGCTTGCCGCTCAGCTTCGCGCCGATCTCGGCGTGGTGGTGCCGCACGTACTCGCGGGCGAACCTGGCGACCGGCGCGTCGGCCGGGCCGGGGGCGACGACGAACTGCCAGAGCCGCTCGCACCCGGCGCTGACGGCGTCGGCCGGCGCGGCCCCGACCGACTGGCCGGAGATGAGGCGGAGGAACATCGACTCGGAGATGATGCGGATGTTCGCGCCGGCGGCGTTCAGCTCCTCGGCCTTCAGGTGCTTCGCGCCCTTCTCGCCCTGGCCCAGGAACGGCGAGCCCTGGTCGCCGACGACGAGGTAGTGCAGCTTCGGCGAGACGTTCGCGGCCGCCTTTCCGCCGGCGGCCTTCACCGCGGCATCGAACTCGGCGGTGCTCATCGCGGCGAGCTTGCCGGTGAACGACACGGTCGCGGCGGCGAGGTTCACCGCCGCCGGCTTTGCCGACTCCCGACTCCCGACTCCCGACTCCCGAGGGGCGAAGTCGGCGGGGACGAACGTCTTGATGAGCCGGTCACTGGCGAAGTCGTGGTACACCGGCTCGGACCGGGCCACGAGCCGCATGAGCCAGTCGAACCCGAGTTCCTGCGGGGTGAACTTCCGCACGTCGCGGAACCAGTTGAGCACGGTGCCGGCGCGGCCCTCGTCGAACTCCAGTTCCCTCGCCCACTGGCCGTTGGCCCTCTTGAACGCGGCCAGCCACTCGCTGGCGTCCCAGTCGGGCTGGAACGCGACCGCCTTCCAGAAGTCGAGCCCGAGCGACTGGGCCTTGAGTTTGCCCTGCTGCACCCACCCGAGAACGTGGTTCGCGGTGTGCGGGAACAGCGCGAGCCAGCGGAGCTGCTCCGGGTCGATCGCGTCGAGCGCGTAGTGCCGGGCGAGGTCGTGGGCCGCGTAGTCGACGACCTCGTCGTTCGACTCGCCCTGGCGGAACTTGCGGAGCAGCGCGAGGTAGAACGCCGGGCCCAGGTCCTTGACGTTGTGCGTCCTCGGCAGCAGCTTCGAGGCGAACTCGAACGCGGTTCCGCTCTTCGAGAGCAGCCGCCCCTGGAACCACTCGGGGGTCAGCTCCTTCGGGCCGAAGTTCTTGGTGATCGCGTCGGCGGCGAACTTGGTGCCGTGCTCGGTTTCAAGGAGCCGGCCCCAGGCGTCGAGGCCGACGCCGGTCCGCGGGTCCTTCTCGCCGAGCAGGTCGAACGCGAGCTTGCGGACCTTGTCGTTGTCGTTGTTCGCGAGGCGGATGAGTTCATCGATCGATAGGTCGCGGGCGTGGGTGCGGGCGTAGTTCGCGGCGTACTCGCGGGCGGCCTGCGACGGCGAGTCGAACAGCTTCAGCACGTACTCGTGCAGCCCGAGGGTGCGGAACGCGCCCTGCTCGAACTTCGGCACGTTCTGCAAGATCCACACGACGAACTCGTGGATCGCGGCGCTCGGCACGCCGACGAGCCGGATCACCCACGCGGGCTCGGTCTCGCGGAGCTTCTCGCGGAAGTCGGTCTTCAGCGCGGCGATGGCGAACGACCGGACCGCGTCCGACTTCGCCCGGTCGAGGAGCGAGAACAGCGGGCGGTGGCTCCGCTTCCACAGGTCGCCGTAGGCCCGGAACTTCAGGTTCGTCGGCTCGGGCACGTCGCGGTACCCGAACTGGAACCGGTTCCGGCCGTACTTCTTCGTGCCGTGGAACAGGACGTGGTTGAAGACCCAGGTGTTCCGCCAATTCGTGTTGTCGGCGTAGTTAATGAGGTAGTCGCACGCGGCGTCCGGGTACGTCGCGGGGAGCTGCACGGCGACGCGGCGGAGGTACCGCCAGGCGCGGCGGGCGCAGTACGCGAGGGTCGCGCCGCTCACCTTCCCGTGCCCACCGCTGCCTCCGGCGCTGGCCGCGTCGATGCGGGCCGCGAGCGCGCCGTACACCTCGGTGTCGTGCTTCGCCTCGGCCTCCTTGAAGATGCGCTTGAGCGCCTTCCACGGGCCGTAGGCGACGGGGACCGTGGCGATGATCCGCAGCAGGTAGTCGCGGGCGAGCGCGTCGTTCGACTGCCACAGCGAGTAGATGACCTCGTGGACCTTGAGCTTGTCGCCGAGAGGCACTTCGGCGTCCGCCGCTTCGAGCGCCTTGAGCGTCTCGGTGCGGTAGTGGGCCTGCTCGTCGCGGGTCTTGCTGCGGTACTGGTAGCTCCTGAGGGTCACCAGGAACTTGTCGAACGTCGGCGCCTCGTTGCGGACCGGCGCGGTCGGCCGCGGGACCGGCTGGTTGACGAGCTGTTCGAGGAGCTTGATGAGCCGCGGGTCGCGGGCGTCCCACGCCTTGCGGACGTCATCGAGGGTGAGCGTCGCCGCCATGTGAACCTCTGGCGAGAAATCCTTCAGCACATCGAGGGGGCGTCCACCACCGATCCTGGCCCGCGGAGGGCTCACGGCACCGCCGGCCGGGGGCCGACGGTACCGGTTCAGGAACCACGACCGGCGGGGTTGATCCAGGCCTGAACCGGTACCGTCGGCCCCCGGCCGATAGCGGTGCTGGAACAGCCCTCCCCGGGTCGTGTGAGACGGAAAACGCTCGGGCGACGCAACATCGCCCCGTCGCAGAGCGACGAGCTGGACGGCCCCCTCGACGGCTGAAAGTTTGAGTGTTGTAACCCCGCTCCGGGGGGTTCGCAAGCACCGTAGTTCACGTTTTTACAGTGTGAGGAACCGCGTACACGTTTCTCCGACAGCGGGTTCCGCGGGTTGGCCTGTCACTCGCAGGGCACCCGGCCTATAGTTCCCCCTGCAAATACGGACCAGAAGACAGAACTCCAGAGGACAGAAGAGCGGGAAGCGAGGAGCGTCGATCTTCCTGATCTGTCCGCTGACCTCTGACGGTCTGACCTCTGGTCCGAAGGGTTCCGAGACACTGGCGGAGGGGTGCCGTGGCGGGGTTGCGGGTGCTGGTGGCGGCGAGCGAGGTGGCCGGGTTCGCCAAGACGGGCGGGCTCGCCGACGTGGCCGCGGCGCTGCCCCGCGCGCTGGCGAAACTGGGCAACCAGGTCGCCGTCGTCATGCCGTACTACACCGCGGTCCGCCGCAGCGGGGTGCCGATCGAGAACACCGGGATCGTGCTGCCGGTGCCGATGGGCGGCCGCGTGCTGGCGACCCGCGTACTGCGGTCGCGGCTGCCGAACTCCGACGTGCCCGTGTACCTCGTCGAGCACCAGCCGTTCTTCGAGCGCGACGACCCGGCCACGGGCCGGAGCCTGTACCAGCGGGCGATGCCCAGCGGGTACAAGGCCGACTACCCGGACAACGCCGAGCGGTTCGTGTTCTTCTCCCGGGCCGTGCTGGAACTCGTCCCGCACCTCGGGTTCATGCCCGACGTGGTCCACGCGAACGACTGGCAGACCGGCCTCGTGCCCGTGTTCCTGTCGGAGGGCTACCGCACCCAGAGCGGGTACCAGCGGACCCGGTCGGTGTTCACCATCCACAACATCGCCTACCAGGGGATGTTCGGCCGCGACGTGCTGAACCTCACCGGCCTGCCCGCGTGGCTGTTCAACCCGGCCCAGCTCGAGTTCCACGGGCACCTGAACTTCCTGAAGGCCGGGGTGGTGTTCGCCGACGCGGTGAGCACCGTGAGCCCGACCTACGCCCGCGAGGTCCAGACGGCCGAGTTTGGGTGCGGCCTCGAAGGGCTCCTCGCCGGCGTCCACGCCAAGCTCAGCGGCATCGTCAACGGGTGCGACTACGAGCACTGGGACCCGACCGCGGACCGGCACCTCGTCGCCCCGTACACGGCCGAGACCGTGTTCTCCCGCAAGCCGCTGTGCAAGGCCGAACTCCAGCGCCGGTTCCACCTGCCCGAGGACCCGGACGCGCCCGTGCTGGGCATGATCGCCCGGCTCGTGGGCCAGAAGGGGATCGACCTCGTGCTGAGCGCCGCCCCGGGGTTCCTCGACCTGGGGTGCCAGATCGTCGTGCTCGGCGACGGCGACCGCGAGTACCACGACGAGTTGCAGGGGTTGCGCGACCGGCACCCGGACCGCGTCGGCCTGTTCCTCGGGTTCAACGAGGGGCTCGCGCACACCATCGAGGCCGGGTCGGACCTGTTCCTGATGCCGAGCCGGTACGAGCCGTGCGGGCTGAACCAGATGTACAGCCTGCGGTACGGCACCCCGCCCGTCGTCCGCACCACCGGCGGCCTCGCCGACACCGTGGTGAACGCGACCGTCGAGAACCTCGCCGACGGCCGCGCGACCGGGTTCACGTTCGGCGACTACACGCCCGCCGCGCTCTACGAAACGGTGAAGTGGGCGCTCACGCTCATGCGCGACCGCCCGGCCGACTTCCAGCAGATCGTGCGGACCGCGATGGCCCAGGACTGGAGCTGGGACCGCAGCGCCGCGATGTACGAGGCGCTGTACCGCAAGGTGTGCAACCTCGTGTGAGCTGTGCAACGGCGGCAGAATGGGTCCGCGTGATTGGGGCGATGGTTCGGGTTGACCCCCTCACCCGCGACTCGCGGACTCGTCGCGACCTCTCCCCCGAGACCGGGGGCGAGGTGTTGCCCCTGGTTCTGGTGGCACAGGCCTCCGGCCTGTGTTCGCCTACACAGGCCAGAGGCCTG